>NZ_JZRI01000150.1:0-76213 GCF_000952175.1 Pseudomonas sp. ES3-33
AGATGTGTATAAGAGACAGGTTATTGGCGGGTATTCGTTTCATTCGCAGTCGACCGGACATCCTCGGGGCGATTTCCCTGGATCTGTTTGCCGTGCTGCTTGGAGGTGCGACCGCCCTGCTACCGGTATTTGCCAAGGACATCCTGCTGACCGGGCCCTGGGGCCTGGGCCTGTTGCGCTCTGCGCCGGCGGTGGGCGCGCTGCTGATGTCGCTGTGGCTCGCACGGTTTTCCGTGGATCGCCAGGTTGGCCGGGTGATGTTCACGGCGGTGGGCGTGTTTGGCGTCGCCACCATAGCCTTCGGCCTGTCGACCTCATTCTGGTTTTCCCTGGCTGTACTGGTGGTGCTCGGCGCAGCGGACATGATCAGCATGGTCATCCGCGCTTCCTTCGTACAGCTTGAAACCCCTGACGAAATGCGCGGCCGGGTGAGCGCCGTGAACGGGTTGTTCATCGGCGCTTCGAATCAGTTGGGCGAGTTCGAATCCGGCCTCACAGCTCACTGGTTCGGCACCGTTCCCGCCGTGGTCATGGGCGGAATCGGTACGCTGGTGGTGACCGGGGTCTGGATCAAACTGTTCCCGACCCTGGCCCACCGCGACCGCATGCATGTACCGGCGCAAGAGGCCAGGGTTTAGAGCAGCTTGTCGAGGGTGATGGGGAAGTCGCGCACCCTTTTGCCCGTGGCATGGTAAATCGCGTTGGCCACCGCTGCCGCGACACCCACGATGCCGATTTCCCCCACGCCCTTGGAACCCAGGGCATTGACGATCTCGTCGTGCTCTTCGACGAACAGTACGTCGATGTCACCGATGTCGGCATTCACCGGAATGTGGTATTCGGCGAGGCTGTGGTTCATGTGCCGACCCAGTGCATGATCAGTCTGGGTTTCCTCGTGCAGCGCCATGCCGATCCCCCAGACCACGCCGCCGAGGATCTGGCTGCGGGCCATTTTCGGGTTCACCACCCGGCCGGCGGCGATGGCACTGACCACGCGATTGACCTTCACGGTGCCCAGGTCTTCATCGACCAATACTTCGACGAACACCGCCGAATGCGTGGCCGTGGCGTACGCTTCGCGCTTCTTGTCGGGCTCGGCATCCACCTGGACCTCCAGGGTCGCTTCGCCGCTGCTGCGCACCAGCTCGGCCAGGGAGGTGCGCGACTCCCCATAGCGCAACTGCCCGGCTTCGAACACGGCCTGTTCAGAAGTGACGGCGGCGAATGCCGGATGGGTCTGCCGGGCAACTGCCAGCAGTTTTTCCTGCAGTGCCGCGCACGCCTGCTGAACCGCTGTGCCGACCGAGGAAACGGTAAAGGAGCCGCCCTGCAGTGGCGCGGTGGGCAGTGAAGAGTCACCGAGCACAAAGGTGACGTCCTGCACCGCAACACCTGAGGCCTGGGCGGCGATCTGAGTCATGACGGTGTAGGTCCCGGTGCCGATGTCAGTGGTTGCGCTGCTGACGGTCAGCTTGCCGTTGTGGTCGATACTGGCCTTGGCGCTGGCTTTCTGTTGCATGGCTTCCCAGACACCCCCGGCCATGCCCCAGCCGACCAACTGCCGATCGTGACGCATGCTGCGCGGTTCGGGGTTGCGCTGGTTCCAGCCGAAGCGTTCGGCACCCTGCTCGTAGCAGGCACGCAGCTCCTTGCTCGAGTACGGCTTATCTTCGTTCTGGTTGCGCTCTGCATAGTTGATCAACCGCAGCTGCACCGGGTCGATCGCCAGGGCGCAGGCCAGCTCGTCCATGGCGCACTCCAGGCCGATCAGGCCGAGTGCCGCGCCTGGGGCGCGCATGTCCAGCGGCGTGAAGACATCCAGTGGCACCAGCTTGTAAGTCAGCTGCACGTTGTCGCAGTGATAAAGCATGCCGCTCCACTCCACCACGTGCTCGGTGAAGTCTTCAAAGCGCGAGGTCTGGCCGATTGCAGTGTGCCCCACGGCCAACAAACGGCCGTTAGCCGCAGCACCCAGTTGCAGGCGCTGCAAGGTGCGAGGCCGGTAGCCAAAGGTGAACATCTGCTGGCGAGTCAGGGTCACGCGTACCGAACGCTTGAGTTTGAGCGCGGCCATCACAGCGAGTGGCAATTGGTATTGCGGACGCAAGCCCGAACCAAAGGCACCACCGACAAAGGCGGCGAAAATCCGCACCTGCTCTTTTTCCAGGCCAAAGACTTTTTGCACATAGGACTGACAGTTCTGCGGCCCCTGGGTCTTGTCGTGAATGTGCAGGGTGCCATCGGCCTGATAGAGCACGGTACTGGCGTGCGGCTCCATCGGGTTGTGATGCTCTATCGGCGTGCTGTAGTGCAGGTCGAGACTCAGAGCCGCACCAGCGAACTCCGCCTGGAAATTCCCGCGGGGCTTGGGCAACTCGGCGGGCGCAGGATGAGCTTCACCCTGCATCGACAGGAGATCGGTTTGATGGCCCGCGCTTTCATATTCGATCCGCACCAGCGAACCGGCATGTCGCGCCAGTTCCAGATTGTCGGCTATCACCAGCGCGAGCGGCTGACCGCTGTAGAGGATTTGATCGTTGTAGAGTGGACGAAAAGGTGAGCCTTCGGCGGAGTCCGCGTCCTCATAATCCTTGTCATAGCTGGCTATGTGGGGGCGGTTCGTATGATCGATCACGGCAACGACGCCGGGCAATGCCAGGGCTGCCGAGGCATCAATCGTCAGCACGCGCCCGCAAGCGACAGGGCTCGAGACCACGCTCCCATGCAGCAGGCCCTGCTCGGGAAACTCCCCGGCATACCGTGCCTGGCCGGTGACCTTGAGGTGGCCATCGACCCGGTCCAGCGGCTGGCCCATCGGTTGAGTGAAAGTATTCATCAAGCTTGCCCTCCCAGCGCGGCGTCGCTCAGCGCACGGACAATCGCCCGGCGCGCCAGTTTGACTTTGAAAGCGTTGTGCTCAAGCGGTTCGGCGTTTCGCAGCAGCGTATCGGCGGCAGCGGTGAAGGTTTCGCGGCTGACGGTCTTGCCCACCAGGGCGTTTTCCACCGACTTGTCGCGCCACGGCTTGTGCGCCACGCCGCCCAGCACCAGGCGTGCCTGACGAATGACCGGCCCGTCCAGCTCCAGCGCAGCGGCCACCGAAACCAGGGCAAAAGCATAGGAGGCGCGGTCGCGAATCTTGAGGTAATGGCTGCAGTCGGCGAATCCGGTGGCAGGCAGTTCAATGCTCGTGATCAATTCATCGTCGGCCAGTTGATTGTCGCGCTCGGGCGCATCGCCTGGCAGGCGGTGGAAGTCGGCAAATTCGATCGTGCGCGGCCCGCCACGACCCTGCACATGCACCACGGCTTCCAGTGCCGCCAATGCCACGCACATATCCGACGGGTGAGTAGCGACGCACTGGGCGCTGGCACCGAAGATCGCATGGATACGGTTCAACCCGTCCCGCGCCGGACAGCCGCTGCCGGGTTCGCGCTTGTTGCACGGCACGCTGGCATCGTAGAAGTAATAACAGCGCGTGCGCTGCAGCAAGTTGCCACCCGTGCTGGCCATGTTGCGCAACTGCGGCGATGCCCCGGCCAGTATCGCCTGGGACAACAGAGGGTAACGTTGTTCGATCAACGGGTGCCAGGCCAGGTCGGCATTGCTGACCAGCGCGCCAATCATCAGCCCGCCTCCAGCCGTTTCGCGCACTTCGCGCAGTGGCAGGCCGGTGATGTCGATCAGGTGCTCGGGACGAGTGACGTCTTCCTTCATCAGGTCCAGCAGGTTGGTGCCGCCGGCAATGAAGCGGGATGCGGGACCGGCGAGATGCACCGCGTCCTGCACCGATTCAGGCTTGCTGTACTGGAAGGGATTCATTGGCCACCCCCTTGCCCGGCGTTGGCGCGGCAGACAGGAAGCGCCTCTTCGATGGCATCGCGAATATTACTGTAGGCGCCGCAGCGGCACAGGTTGCCGCTCATCAACTCCTTGATGTCTGCCTGGCTGTTGGCCCGTCCTTCGTTGGCCAGCCCGACGGCAGAGCAGATCTGCCCTGGCGTGCAATACCCGCACTGGAAGGCATCGTGCTTGATGAACGCCTGTTGCATCGGATGCAGCTGTTCACCCTCGGCAAGGCCTTCGATAGTGGTCAACTCGGCACCGTCGCACATCACCGCCAACGTCAGGCAGGCATTCACCCGCTTGCCGTTGAGCAATACGGTGCAGGCACCGCATTGGCCGTGGTCACAGCCTTTTTTCGTGCCGATCAGGTCCAGTTGTTCCCGCAGCAGGTCCAGCAAGGTGGTCCAGGGCAGGACCTCAAGCTGACGCGCCTGGCCATTGAGCGTCAAACCCAGTGGATGGCGGGCATATGACGCTGGCGTGGCGTCGTCATTGGTTGCGCTCATATACACCTCACGATTGGTCGTCTAGTCGCGGCGTTTTGGCAAACCGCCGTCATAAGGGGTACGACTTCGCGTGGCGAACAGCGTTCAAGGGGATTGATCTGCGGTGTCAAACCAGCAATTCTGCCGCCACCGCCGTGCGTGTCGCCTTGCCACAGAGCTGTTCCACCAGGGCCAGGGCAAATGCCAGCGCCGCGCCCGACCCTTGGGCGGTGATGCAGTTACCGTCGACCACCACCGGCTGATCGACAAAATTGCAGCCCGACAATTGATGGCTGGCTGAGGGCAGGCAGGTCATACGGCGCTGTCGCAACACCCCCGCATTTTGCAGCGCCAGCGCCGGAGACTCGGCAATAGCGGCGAACAGGCGACCGGCGGCCGCCTGATCCTTGATCAGTTGTTGCAGGGGCTGATGGGCTGCCAGATGCTGCGCGCCCACCGCGCCGCCGGGCAGTGCGATGAGGTCGAAGGGCTGCGCGAGCAAATCCACCAGCATGGCATCGGCGGTCAAGCGGGTACCACGGGCACAGGTCAGCATGCGCCGGCCCTCGATACTGGCCACCACCACTTCCACCTTGGCGCGGCGCAGCACATCGACCAACGTCACTGCTTGCAGATCATCGATGCCCTCGGCGAGGGTAATCAGGGTTCTAAAGGTCATGGGCGACATCCACTGAAAGATCTTTAGAGCGTAGTCAGCTTTCGCGCCTGCTGTCTGGGCGGGCGGTTACTTGATGTAAAGCTGCGTCGCCAGGGTATTGCCCGGCGCGTTGATTGAGGTGTTGCTGAAGGTGAACGTTCCCTCCTGCTTGCCCGCCAGATCGAAGACGTAGAGGTAGCCTACGGTTTTCCTGCCGACGGTGCATTCTGTCAGGTTGCCGTTATCAAAGGCGCAGACCGGCGTACGGGTACCGTTGAGATCAAACCCGTCCAGACCGACCCGCGCCGCGCGTCCGTAGCCGACTTCCAGCACATACACCTTGATGCTCGGCCCGCTGTGATTACAGCGGGTCTGTTCCTGGCCGGGTGCAATGTCTTCAAAGCCACAGGCCGGCGACTCGACCTTGACCACCTTGACCAGGCTCAGCGCCGGCGCCGAAGCAGCCCACACCGCCTGCCCCCCCGCCAAAGAGGCGATGACCATCGCGAATACCCCCGCCAGACGCCTGTTCATGCAAGTCCCATTGTCCCGAATGCCGGCGCGCAGTATGGCGCACTTGGCCTGAACGTAAAACATCGACGACGATCGCAGCCATAAGCAGCCACAGCCCCACACTGCTGGTATGATGCGCGGCTTTTTCCGACCCACAGAAAATTAACGGGCCCCTTTCACGGTCTGTGCTTTGCTGTTGAGGTCGATACATTCACGGCGCCCGGCGCGCCACGGGGAGCAGACATGCTGGAAAGGCTGTTTCAACTCAAGGCACACAACACCAACGTGCGGACCGAGATTCTTGCGGGTATCACGACCTTCCTGGCCATGGCCTACATCCTGTTCGTCAACCCGAGCATTCTCGGCGAGACCGGCATGGACAAGGGCGCGGTGTTCGTCGCGACCTGCCTGGCAGCAGCCATCGGCTCCACCGTGATGGGCCTGATCGCCAACTATCCGATCGCGCTGGCACCGGGCATGGGCCTGAATGCCTTCTTCACCTATACCGTCGTGCTGCACATGGGCCACACCTGGCAAGTGGCGTTGGGCGCGGTATTCATCTCGGCGGTGCTGTTCTTCCTGCTGTCGATCTTCCGGATCCGCGAATGGATCATCAACAGCATCCCGTTGCCACTGCGTTCAGCCATTGCCGCCGGCATCGGCCTGTTCCTGGCGTTGATTGCCCTGCATAACGCCGGCATCGTGGTCAGTAACCCGGCGACCATGGTCGGCCTTGGCGACCTGAAGCAGCCGGCACCGATTCTCGCGACCCTGGGCTTTGCCCTGATCGTCGCCCTCGAAGCCCTGAAAATCCGTGGCGCGGTGCTGATCGGCATCCTGGTGGTCACCATCGCCTCCATCGCCTTGGGGTTCACGCCCTTTGGTGGCGTGATGTCGATGCCGCCATCCCTGGCGCCAACCTTCCTGCAACTGGATATCAAGGGCGCACTGGACATCGGTCTGGTCAGCGTTATTTTCGCCTTCCTGTTCGTCGATCTATTCGACAACTCCGGCACCCTGATCGGCGTCGCCAAGCGCGCCGGCCTGATGGGCAAGGACGGCCACATGCCGAAGATGGGCCGTGCGCTCATCGCCGACAGCACCGCGGCCATGGCCGGTTCGCTGCTGGGCACCTCGACGACCACCAGCTACATCGAATCCGCAGCCGGTGTGAGTGCTGGTGGCCGTACTGGCCTGACGGCCGTGGTGGTGGCGATCCTGTTCCTGCTGGCGCTGTTCTTCTCGCCACTGGCCGCCAGCGTTCCGGCGTTCGCAACCGCTCCGGCACTGCTGTTCGTCGCAGTGCTGATGACATCCGGCCTGGCCGAAATAGACTGGGACGACATCACCGTAGCGGCACCGGTCGTGGTGACCACCCTGGCCATGCCGTTCACTTATTCCATCGCCAACGGCATCGCCTTCGGTTTCATCTCCTGGACCGCGATCAAGTTGCTGTCCGGCCGCGCCCGTGAGCTCAATCCGGCGCTGGTGATTCTGTCGATTCTGTTCGTGATCAAGTTGGGTTGGTTCAACGCATGACTTTTGATTCCCAGGCCTACGCTGCTCAGCTCGAAGACAAGGTCACACGCCTGCGTGACCTGCTGGCCCCGTTCGATGCACCTGAACCGACCGTGTTCGACTCGCCGCTGCAGAACTTCCGGCTGCGTGCCGAGTTTCGCTTGTGGCGCGAAGCCGGCGAACGTCATTACGCCATGTTTTCCCCGGAAGACAAACGCACGCCGATCCTGATCGAAGCCTTTCCGATCGCCAGCCTGCGCATCAATCAACTGATGCCGCAACTTAAAGCCGCCTGGCAAGCCAGCGCGCCCTTGAGTAACAAGTTGTTCCAGGTGGAGTTTTTGACCACCCTGGCCGGCGACGCGATGATCACTCTGTGTTACCACCGTCCGCTGGACGAGCACTGGCAAGCCGCCGCGTCGAAATTGGCAGCTGACCTGAATGTGAGTGTGATTGGCCGCTCAAAGGGTAAGCGCGAAGTCATCGGTCGCGATTACGTGGTGGAAAAGCTCGAAGTGGGCGGCCGCACCTTCAGCTACCGCCAGCCCGAAGGCGCATTCACCCAGCCCAACGGCACCGTGAACCAGAAGATGCTCAACTGGGCGTATGAATCCCTGGGCGATCGCCCGGACGATTTGCTCGAACTGTATTGCGGCAACGGCAACTTCACCCTGCCCCTCGCGACCCGCGTGCGCAAGGCACTGGCGACCGAAATCAGCAAGTCTTCAGTCAATGCGGCACTGAGCAATCTCAGCGAAAACGCGGTGGATAACGTCACCCTGGTGCGCCTGTCTGCCGAAGAACTGACCGAAGCCTTGAACGAAGTGCGGCCATTCCGTCGCCTGCAAGGCATCGACCTCAAGAGTTACGAATTTGGCAGTGTCTTCGTCGACCCGCCGCGCGCCGGCATGGACCCGGACACCTGCGAACTGACTCGGCGTTTCGACAACATTCTGTACATTTCCTGCAACCCGGAAACCCTGGCAGCCAACATCGCCCAGTTGCACGACACGCACCGCATCACCCGTTGCGCAATGTTCGACCAGTTCCCATGGACCCATCACATGGAATCCGGCGTCATGCTGACCCGGCGCTGAGTTCAACAGCCAACATCAAACAAGCCGTCGTCCTGACGGCTTTTTTGTGCGCGCCTAAAGCACCGCATCCACTTTGCGCGGGCGCCCGCCTTTCTTGCCATTGGCCCGAGCTGCAGCAGACTTCGCGGCGCTGCTTTGCCGGCCATTGCGCGAAGCGGCGACGGAAGCGGCCATGGCCATCAACGGTTTGCTGGCAGAGATCATCCCGGCAATCGACACCTGCAGGTCCTTGCCCTCATGACACAGGGCGGTCCCCGAAAACCCGACAGTCAAAGCTGAAAAGTCCTCGGCGCAGAAATCATCGAACTCAGCGTAGAGCTTCACGGGCAGCAACACGCCGCTACCGTCTTCGAAACTCACGGTCAGACGCGATGCCTCGTGGGTGACCGCAATTGCCTGAAGGCCGTTTTGTTGCCTCAACTGCCCACGCTCGATCGCCTCGTCCAGTGCTGCCTCGGTCACTGGCTGATCCACCAGTGTTTTTGCTTTTATCGTTTTCAAAGTTCGATCTCCACGCTCCAGATCCCGGCATTCACATGTGCATGCGGAGGGCAGTGTTCATCGCGCAGCATAATCACCAGTGAAAGTCCCTTGTAGCGACATACATTCATACTAACCCATCCGTTAGGTTATTGGATCAATATCCTGATCCTATCCTCGTAAAATTCGACGATCGGCGCGGCGAGCCGAATCGAAATCCTACCCCTCAGGCTAGCGCCTGAGCTCGCCGCAAGCCTGGGGAAAGGCACGCTAATAAGTAAGCAATCCTTTCACCTCCCAGCATGATCGGTACAGAATCAGCTTCACTTGATCCACGGTGTAATTAACCATGCAGCGACTCTTTGACGATCTCCAGTTGGGCAGCATTGAGCTGTTTTGCCTGGCTGCCGAGGCTGGCAGTTTTACCGCGGCGGCGCTGGTGGCGGGGGTGACGCCGGCGGCGGTGAGTCGCTCGGTGTCGCGCATGGAAGAGCGCCTTGGGGTGCGGTTGTTCGCGCGTACCACTCGTAGCGTCAAGCTCACCGACAGCGGCCGGCGCTACTACGAAGAATGTCGCCAGGCGCTGGCACAGCTTGTTGAGGCGCAGCGCGAGGTCATGGGCCAGCAGCAGCAACCTTCAGGCACGTTGCGCATCAGCATTCCCACCACGTATGGCCATCACCGCATCCTGCCGCTACTGCCAGCCTTCAGGGCGCGCTTTCCCGATGTGAAGGTGCAAGTGCACATCAGTAACCGCAATATCGATTTCGTAGGAGAAGGTTATGACATGGCGATTCGCGTGCGGGCCATCCCGGACTCCGGCCTGATCGCCCGACCACTTGAAGATGCCGCCCTGGTGATGATTGCCAGCCCCGACTACCTCAAGCAGGCGGGCGTGCCGCAGACCCTGGACGACCTGTCACGGCACGAATGCATTCAGTACGAATTACCCAGCAGCGGCCGGCGCATTGCCTGGTTGTTCAATGACGGTGGCACGCCTGTCGAGCTTCTGGCCCAAGGCAATCTCAGTTGCTCCGACGACGTGCTGGGCGGCGTGACCCTGGCAAAACACGGCGCGGGGTTGTTTCAGACTTATCGCTTTATCGTTGAAAAGGAGTTGGCCGACGGCTCGCTGGTGGAAGTGCTCAAACCCTACGGTGGACGTTCAAGGCCGTTTACCCTGCTCTATCCCCAGAGCCGCCATGTACCACTGCGGCTGCGGGCGTTCATCGATTTCCTGGTGGAGCAGCTGCCGCGATGAAAAGTCGTCCGATCACCGCACACAAATGCTAACGGGCGCACCTCGTCAATTGACCAAATTAACCATCTAGTACATTTTATCTCCACAGGCTGAGACCATCGGCCAACGCCAACAATAATAAGTGGAGATACCCATGGACCCTATCGTCCTGGTGCTTAACGGCCCAAACCTGAATCTGCTAGGCACCCGCGAACCGGCCACCTATGGCCATGAGACCCTGGCGGACATTTCCGCGCTGTGCGGTCGCGCCGCAGAAGAATTCGGACTGCGAGTGGAATTCCGCCAGACCAATCATGAAGGTGAACTGCTGGACTGGATTCACGCCGCCCGCGGGCGCTGCGCAGGCATCGTGATCAATCCAGCAGCCTGGACCCATACCTCGGTCGCGATCCGTGATGCCCTGGTAGCCAGTGAATTGCCAGTGATCGAGGTTCATCTGTCCAACGTTCATGCCCGTGAACCCTTTCGTCACCACTCGTTCGTCTCTGCGGTGGCCATGGCGGTGATGGCCGGTTTCGGCAGCCATGGTTATCGCCTGGCACTGGAGCACTTTCGCCAGCAGTTGAAAGGGTGAGCACCATGGACCCGCATAACGTGGTACTGGCCGGCCTGATCGGCGCTGGCATCCAGGCGTCGCGCACTCCGGCGCTGCACGAACAGGAGGGCGATGCCCAGGGCTTGCGCTACCTCTATCGCCTGATCGATCTCGACCAGTTGCAACTCGACAGCGGCGCCCTGCCCGACCTGCTGCTGGCCGCCGAGCGCATGAACTTCACGGGGCTGAACATTACCTTCCCCTGCAAGCAAACCATCATTCCCCTGCTTGACGAACTGTCGCCGGAAGCCCGGGGAATTGGCGCGGTAAACACCGTAGTGCTGAAGGAAGGTAAACGCATCGGCCATAACACCGACTGCCTGGGATTTGCCGAAGGTTTTCGCCGCGGCTTGCCGGACGTTGGCGTGGCACGCGTGGTGCAGATGGGTGCTGGCGGAGCCGGTGCGGCGGTGGCCCACGCGCTGCTGAGCGAAGGCGCACAGCTGCTGAGCATTTTTGATGTGGAGATCCGTCGCGCCCAAGCGCTGGCAGATAATCTCAACCAGCATTTCGGTGCTGGCCGCGCGGTTGCCGGGCAAGATTTACCTGGCGCCCTCGCCTTGGCCGACGGCCTGGTGAACACCACGCCCATGGGCATGAAAAAACTGCCGGGCACGCCGGTGCCGGTGGAATTGCTGCGCCGGGAATTGTGGGTGGCGGAGATCGTCTACTTCCCGCTGGAGACTGAACTGCTGCGCCAGGCCCGCGCCCTGGGATGCCGGACCCTGGACGGCGGCAACATGGCGGTGTTTCAGGCGGTGAAGGCGTTTGAGCTGTTCAGTGGCGTGGCGCCCGATGCGCAGCGGATGCTGGCGCATTTCCAGGGGATGGTCGGGTAAACACAGGAAGAACAGATCGCAGCGTTCGGCAGAGGCTGCGATCCTGGGTTCATGCCTTGAGGTAGCGCAGGACCGACTCGCAGATCATTTCCCGATGGCGCTGCTTGATGCCTTCATCCGGCAGGTCGATCTGGAAAATCTCGCCGAAAGTATGGCGGTTCGACACTCGGTAGAAGCAGAACGAACTCATCAGCAGATGCACGTCCAGCGGGTCGAGACCCGCACGGAACACGCCCTCCTCGGCACCACGGCGCAGAATGACGCCCAGTGAATCGAGCACCGTGTTGTTCATGGTCTTGATCGCATCGGAGCGCTTCACGTATTCGGCGTTGTGAATGTTCTCGATGCTCACGATGCGCACGAAATCGACGTTGCGGTCATGGTGGTCGAACGTGAACTCCACCAGGCGCCGGATCGCTTCCACCGGGGGCAGTTCGGTCAGGTGCAGGCGGTTTTCAGTGCTGCGGATGTCGCCGTACAACTTTTCCAGCACCTCGACGTAGAGCTGTTCCTTACTCCCGAAGTAGTAATAGATCATGCGCTTGGAGGTGTGGATGCGCTCGGCGATCGCATCGACCCGCGCGCCGGAAAGCCCCTGCTGCACGAACTCGACAATGGCCTCTTGAAGAATGTTCTCGCGGGTCTTTTCCGGGTTGTTCTTTCGGCTCTTGCGCGGCTCGGCAAGGGATTTGTCAGGCGCTGCGGAGAGTTCTGAAGTTATTGTCATCGCGGGCTCACGGCCATCACTGCACAGGCGGCGATTATGGGCCGCGCCGCACGGCGAAGGAAGCCGCACGGCATGGGTTTGCACTGGGGCTTACCAATTTCCTACAACTTTGCCTGACGCACGGCCCCGCTGCGCGACTTGGCCATGGCAGCCAAACGCACGGCGACGTTGGCCGCGCCGTATCCGGCATAGCCGTTCTTGCGCTGGATGATCTCGAAGAAAAATCGCCCTTCAAACGGCTCGGTGTACACGTGAAACAGCTCGCCACCCTGGGCATCACGGTCGTACAGCACGTTGAAGTACGCCAGTTCGCTGAGGAATTCGTCGTCGAAATCGAAGCGCGCAGCCAGGTCATCGTAATAGTTGAGCGGAATATCCAGCAGCGGCACCCCGGCCTCTTTCGCACGACTGACCTCAGCAAAAATATCATCGCAGTCAAACGCGATGTGATGCACACCGGAACCGCGATAACTCGACAAAGCGTGGGAGATCGCGGTGTTGCGGTTCTCGGAGATATTGAGCGGCAGACGGATCGAGCTGTCGCGGCTGCGCAATGCCCGGCTTTTCACCAGGCCATAAGGATCGGGCAGCACCACTTCGTCGTCCGCTTCAAAATCCAGCAGGCTCTTGTAGAACAGCACCCAGCTGTCGAGGCTGTCAGCCGGCAGCGCCATGGCCATATGGTCGATACGCTTGAGCCCGCCGCTCGCCTGGGCGACCGGTTGCAGGTGGAAGTCGGTGCCATAGACGTCGGCATGCTGGTCGACCAGATAGATCAGGCTGCCATCCGGCGCGCGCACTGCGGCCAGTTCAAGCTCGTTGGGGCCTACCAGCCCACGATAGGGCTGGCCCTTGTAGGCGACCGCGCGAGCCAGGGCACTGCCGCTGTCTTTCACCCGCACGGCGGTGGCGCACAGCGAAGGGCCGTGGGCTTCGAAAAAACTGTGGGCGAAGGAGTAAGGCTCGGAGTTGAGGATCAGGTTGATGTCGCCTTGACGCAACAGGCTCACGCTCTTGGAGCGATGCTGCCCGGCCTTGACGAAGCCCAGCCGCTCCAGCCAATGGGAAAGCTTGGCGCCAAGGCTTTCGTCCACCGCGAATTCGAGAAATTCGATGCCGTTGTACTCGCTGGCCTTGGGCGTTTCGAACAAAATTTCAGGGCTGGCCACCGGCTTGGCCTCCTGCGCGAGGCGCTCGCGGGTTTTCTCTTCAAGATACAGCAGCGAGCGCAGGCCATCGGCGGCGTTGGCCCGAGGTGGCGCGGCGCGGAAGCCGTCGTTGAAAATTTCCAGCGAAAGTGGCCCGGTGTAACCGCTCTTGATGATCGGTGCGAGGAAGCCGGGAAGATCGAATTCACCCTGGCCTGGGAAGCAACGGAAGTGCCGGCTCCATTCCAGCACATCCATGGCCAGGATCGGCGCGTCGGCCATCTGCACAAAGAAGATCTTGTCGCCGGGAATCTGCGCGATCGCCGCAGGATCACCCTTGAGTGACAAGGTGTGGAAGCTGTCAAGCAGCACGCCGAGACTCGGATGATCGGCCTGACGCACAATGTTCCAGACCTGCTGCCAGGTGTTGACGTGCCGTCCCCAGGCGAGCGCTTCGTAGCCGATGCGCAGGCCTCGGGCACCTGCGCGCTCGGCCAGCAGGCGCAAGTCGTCGACCAGAATCTGTTCATCACCCAGGGAGTCGGCCGAGGCGTTGCTGCACACCAGCACCAGGTCGGTACCCAGTTCCTGCATCAGGTCGAACTTGCGCTCGGCACGCTCCAGGTTACGCGGCAGGCGGTCGCGGCGGCATCCTTCGAAGTCGCGAAAAGGCTGGAACAGTGTGATGGCGATGCCGAGATCGGCACACATCTGTTTAATTTCCCGCGGACTGCCGTCGTAGTAGAGAAGGTCGTTCTCGAAAATCTCCACCCCGTCAAAGCCGGCGGCGGCAATGGCTTCGAGTTTTTCCGGCAGGGTACCGCTCAAGGACACGGTGGCAATGGAACGCTGCATCTTTCGACTCCCGGTGGTGGAGATCTTATTGGGGGTATTGCATGCTCCCAGCGTAGGAGCTGTCGAGTGAAACGAGGCTGCGATCTTTTGATCTGGCGATCAAAACAAAGTCAAAAGATCGCAGCCTCGTTTCACTCGGCAGCTCCTACAGGGAGACCGTACATTTCTGTTGAGGGGAATTATTAGGCTGGCAGTCTCGCACAGCAATTCAAAGTGTACTATCCGGTTAGTTTTATGTGCGATTATCGAACAAAATGCCGCTTGGCGAATTGACGATTTTTCGTCCACTGCCCAACATCGACTCCACATTGGGTGCGGTCACAGGTCGGCCCGATGAACATAGATTCAAAACACCACATAAAAATAATCGGTGGCTTAAATGACTCCTTCTCAAAGCTCTTCCGTGGAGCGTTCCTCCATGATTCCTGCCACCGGTGGCATTGGCGACAAGGTTCGAGGCGCCATGGCAGTCGGCAAGACCCGCTGGGGCATGCTGGCACTGGTGTTTTTCGCTACAACGCTGAACTATATCGACCGCGCCGCACTGGGCGTCATGCAGCCGATCCTGGCCAAGGAGATGAGCTGGACGGCGATGGATTACGCCAACATCAACTTCTGGTTCCAGGTCGGCTACGCCATCGGCTTTGTCCTGCAGGGCCGGTTGATTGATCGGGTCGGCGTAAAACGGGTGTTCTTCTGCGCCGTCCTGTTGTGGAGCCTGGCGACCGGCGCGCATGGCCTGGCCACTTCGGCGGTCGGCTTCATGGTCTGCAGGTTCATCCTCGGGCTAACCGAAGCCGCCAACTATCCGGCCTGCGTCAAGACCACCCGGCTGTGGTTTCCCGCCGGCGAACGCGCCGTGGCCACCGGGATCTTCAATGCCGGGACCAACGTCGGCGCGATGTTCACCCCTATGCTGCTGCCGCTGATTCTGCACGTGTGGGGCTGGCAGGCCGCATTCCTGTGCATGTCGGCACTGGGCGGGATCTGGTTGTTGTTCTGGGGTTTGAAGTACTTCAACCCGGAAGATCATCCAGGCGTCAGACAATCGGAACTGGACTACATCCAGCAGGAGGTCGAGCCGGAACAAACCCGCGTGCCCTTCTCGAAAATCCTGCGCATGCGCGGCACATGGGCCTTCGCCCTCGCTTACTCGATGACTGCGCCGGTGTTCTGGTTCTACCTGTACTGGCTGCCACCGTTCCTTAACCAGCAATACAACCTGGGGATCAACGTGACCCAGATGGGCATCCCGCTGATCATCATCTATGTGACGGCTGACTTCGGTAGCGTCGGCGGCGGGATCCTGTCTTCGTTCCTGATTGGCCGCGGGATCAATCCGATCAAGGCGCGACTGATGTCCATGTTCCTGTTTGCCTGCTGCATCGTCGGCGTGGTCATGGCGGCAGGTTCCAGCAGTTTGTGGGTTGCCGTAGCCGCGATCTCGCTGGCCATCGGCGCGCACCAGGCCTGGACGGCGAATATCTGGAGCCTGGTGATGGACTACACGCCCAAGCACATGATGAGTACCGTGTTCGGTTTCGGCGGCATGTGCGCCGCGATTGGCGGGATGTTCATGACCCAGCTGGTTGGCCATATCCTGACCATCACCAACAACAACTACACCGTACTGTTCACCATGATTCCGGCGATGTACTTCATCGCGCTGATCTGGATGTACTTCATGGCGCCGCGCAAGATCCCTTCCGTTATCGACTGAAATCTCCCGCGGCAGGCCTGATTCCAGGCCTGCCCACGCTCTCTAGCGGCGACTCTGTTGCCACACCGCTGCCAACCCGCTGCAACAGATCACCGCAATCCCGATGATCGTGGTCAGGGTCGGTGTGTGGGAGAACAGCAGCCAGCCCAGCAACCCGGCGAAGACGATCTGGCAATAACCGAAAGGCGCCAGCAACGCCGGGGCCGCGTAGCGGAATGCCTGGGTCAGGAACAAGTGCGCGGTCATCCCGCAAGCCCCCAGCGCCACCATGAGCAACCCGTGACCCAGGGTCGGTACCTGCCAGAAAAACGGTACCAGCGCGCTCATCACCAGGGTGTTGCACAAACCGGCGAAGAAGTTGCTGGTGGTCGGGCTGTCGATCTCGCTGAGCTTGCGGGTCAACAACTGGTAAAAACAGAAAAACAGCGCCGAGCACAAGGGCAGCAGCACCGCCGGCGTGAACAGCTCACCACCCGGGTGAACGATGATCAACACGCCGATGAATCCGCAGATCACCGCGATCCACTGGCCGCGGGTCACGTGCTCGCGCAGCAGTGGCACCGACAGTGCCGTGACCAGCACCGGGGCCAGAAAGTTGACTGCCGTAGCTTCCGCCAGGGGGATGTACTGCAGGCCGGTGGTAAAAAACAGACTGGTGCCGAGCAGGCACAAGGCCCTGACCAGCTGCAGCAGCGGGCGTTTGGTACGCAGCACGCGCAAGCCCGACTGCGGCAGGAAGATCCCCGCCATCAACAAGGTGTGCACCATATAACGGGCCCACACCACCATGACGATTGGATAGAAACCCGACAGGTATTTTGACAACGCGTCGTGACTGGAAAACAGGAAGGTCGCGACAACGATCAGCAAGATGCCCTTGAAGGGTTGGTTGACGCCGGAGAGCGGAGTGCTGATACGTGACGTCAAGGCGATGCTCTCTGAAAGGAATAACAAGCCAATGGATCAATATTCTAGAACCTTGTTCCATTTTTTCAAACTAACAGGCCGAGAAAGCGTGCGAACAGCGTACAGTTTTTCCATTACGGCCATTGCGCTCGCCTGGAACAATCAACCGTTGAAAAACTCCGACGCCTGGCTGGCCGCCGACAGCTCTTCGGTGAACTGCAACAGCAGCGGCGCCAGATCGTGCAACCGCGCACCTGGCAACCGAGCGCTGGGGCCGGCAAGACTCAGCACGCCTATCACCCGCGCATCCAGCGGATGGCGCACCACTGCGGCAATGGCCGAGGTCCCCACCCCCGAACTCTCCTCTACCCAGGCATAACCCTGTTCGCGTCCCTGGCGCAGACGCTCCAGCAGTTCAATGTTCGAACGCGGCGCGTTCGGCCCGGGTGCTGGCAATGTGTCGCCGCCCTGGCGCTCGACCAGCGCCAGGGCTTCGGCATCGGACAGGCTCGCCAGCCACGCATGCCCCGAGGCGGTATAGAACAGTGGGGCATCGCGCCCCATGTCGGGGTCATAACGCAAGCCGGAACGAGCGCCCTGGGATTTGGCGATCCAGGTCAGTCGCTCCCCCGAGATCACACCCAGGCGAACCAGTTCGCCCGTTTCCTCGGCCAGTCGATCGAGTACCGGCTGGACGATATCGCCGCCGCTGCGAGACAGGTAGCGAAAGCCCATGGCGACCAGCCTGGTCGATAAGTGATAGCGCAGGTTATCCGGATTCTGCCGCACATAACCCAGGCGGATCAGCTCGGTCAGCAAACGGTGGGTGGCACTCTTGGGAATTCCCAGCTGTTCGGCCAATACCTGCATCGGTACGCCCTTGGGTTCACCGGTAAGGGTTTCCAGCACGCTGAAAACGCGTTCGATCTGACTGCCGGCCATGAGAGGTTCCACGAGAAAGGTTTTATCGATTCTAAAAGACAATGCTGCGAATGCGAAATCTGGAACCGGTTCTGCCCGGAGCTGTCAGACGACCGGACTGGCGCGGCTCCTGCACACCAGCAACACTCATCACCACGCATCTTCATCAGATTAAGGAAAGAGGGCTCACCCATGCTATGGAAAAAAGGCCGGCGCAGCGACAATGTGGTCGACGCCCGTGGAGATGACGTGGGCGGTGGTGGCGGTGGGATGCGCTTCGGTGGCGGCAAAGGGCTGAGCCTGACGGCGATCATCCTGATTGTCGGCATAGGCTGGATCACCGGCCAGGACCCACTGCAGATTCTCGGGCAATTGACCGGGCAGATGAGCGAACAGTCGGCACCCGCCACCAACCAGAGCCGCAAGGCGCCACCGGCCAATGACGAAGGCGCCGAATTTGTACGCTCGATTCTCGGCGATACCGAAGACACCTGGGGCCAGATTTTTCAGCAGGCCGGCCGGCAGTACAAGGATCCGACCCTGGTGATGTTCAGCGGCAGGGTCAACTCTGCCTGCGGGATGGCCACCTCGGCCACCGGGCCGTTCTATTGCCCGGCGGATCAGAAGGTCTACCTGGACACCAGCTTCTTCCAGGAAATGTCGCAGCGTTTTTCCGCAGCCGGTGACTTTGCGCAGGCCTATGTGATCGCTCACGAAGTTGGCCACCATGTGCAGACCCTGCTCGGCGTCTCGGCAAAAATACAGGCTGCTCGCCAGCAAGGGCGGCAAATGGAAGGCGATGGCGGTTTGCTGGTACGCCAGGAACTTCAGGCCGATTGCCTGGCCGGCGTGTGGGCCAATAATGCCCAGCAAAGGCTGAACTGGCTCGAACCCGGCGACATCGAAGAAGCCTTGAATGCGGCCAACGCCATTGGCGACGACCGCCTGCAACAGCGCGGCCAGGGTCGCGTGGTTCCGGACTCGTTCACCCATGGCACTTCGGCGCAACGGGTACGCTGGTTCAAAACCGGGTTCGCCCAGGGCCAGATCAGCCAGTGCGACACCTTCGCCGCGAAAAACCTGTAGATGAACAAGTGGTGGCTGGTCCTGTTGATCACCTGCACCAGTTCCCAGGCTGCCGACCACGGTGTGCGAGACATCAGCCCCGGTCGCCTGTTGTTGAAGGAAGGCGAAATGGCAGTCGGTATCGGCCCGGCACCGGCGACCATCGAGCGCGTGCTGATCATCGTCCATGGCCGGCTACGCAACGCCGAAACTTACCGCAAAACCGCTGAACACGCGGCCGAGCAAGCGGGACAGGCGTCGACCACGTTGGTGATCGCCCCGCAATTTCTCAATGAATCCGACGTCGCGCTACATCCATTGGCCGACACGGTTTTGCGTTGGCAAGGCAATGAATGGATGGCCGGTGGATTGTCCACGGCGCCTTTTGCCCTCAGTTCGTACGGGGCAATGGACCAGATCATTGGCCGGTTCGCTGACCGGCAACAGTTTCCGGCGCTCAAGGAAGTGGTGATCGCCGGACACTCTGGCGGGGCTCAGGTGGTCCAGCGTTATGCGCTGCTGGGTCATGATCAGCCGGAACTCGACGCCGCCGGAGTTCGGGTGCGTTATGTGATTGCCAACCCGTCTTCCTACGCCTATTTCGATGAACGTCGTCCGGTGGCGTTCAGCCACGCCGGCTGTGCGGATTACAATCGCTGGAAATACGGGCTGGCGGATCTGCCCGCGTATGCCGAGGGCCAGACGCCCGCGACGCTAAAGGCCAGTTACGTCAAACGCGATGTCATTTACTTGCTGGGCCAGCAGGATATCGATCCGAATCATCCAGCCCTGGATAAAAGCTGCGAAGCCAAAGCCCAGGGTGCGAATCGTTTGGCGCGCGGGCGCAGTTATTTTGAGTATTTGAAGCGCGACCATCCCCAGGGTTTGAATCAGCAACTGATCGAAGTGCCCGGCGTCGGGCATGATGGGGATGGGATGTTTACCTCGCCTGAGGGGCGCAAAGCGCTCTTTGGTCAGTAGCATTTGCAGTGCGGCGAATGCAGCCATCGCGGGCAAGCGTTGCTCCCACAGATTTCGCGTATCCCCCTTTCAATGGCGGCACCGCTCACTCTGTGGGAGCAAGGCTTGCCCGCGATGGGCACCTCAAGCCGAAAGCATTTCGCGCAACGCCACACAATCCACCGCATGCCAATCGGTCAACTCCGGCCACGGATTATCCGGCAAGTTCACCAGCACCGTGCGCGCTCCGGCCGCTCTCCCACAATCCAGGTCAAACCGGTAATCGCCAACCATCACCATCTCGCTTGTCGGGACCTTCCACGCATCGGCTAATTTGAGCAGGCCTCCTGGATGAGGTTTCGGCGGCGCTTCGTCGCGCCCCAGCACATCCTCGACCGCAAAGCAGTCGGCCAGGCCGATCGCCTCCAGCGTGACGTGCGCCAGCTCGCGGGCATTGCGCGTCAGGATACCCAGGCGATAGCCGCGTCCGGCCAACTCGCGCACCAGTTCCACGGCACCCGGTGCCGGTTTCGAACCCAGGGCCAGGTCGCGCTCGTGCTCCAGCAACCACGCGTGCTTGGCGGCGGCTTCCTGCGCCGGCAGCGCCGCGAGATGAGTCAGGATGTCGTCCTCGGCGGGGATGGCCAATGCCACGCGGATAGCCGCGAAGTCATGCACGGCCACCGTCAGGGTGCCGTCCATGTCGAACACCCAGTGCCGCACCGCCGCCAGGCTCATGCCCAGTCCTTGCGGTGACGGATCAGGCCTTCCTGGGTCACCGAGGCCACCAGTTGCCCGGCGCGATTGAACACGCTGCCCCGGGAGAAACCGCGGGAATTGCCCGCCCAAGGGCTGTCCATCGCGTACAGCAGCCAGTCATCGGCACGCAGATCGGCGTGGAACCACAGCGCGTGATCAAGGCTGGCCACCTGCATGTCCTGATGCCACACCGACTTGCCATGGGGCTGCGTCGAGGTGGTCAACAAGCCGAAATCCGAGGCGTAGGCCATCAGATATTTATGCAGCGCCGGGGTGTCGGCCAAGGCGCCGTCGGCGCGAAACCAGACGTACTTGACGGGATCTGAGGGTTGCGGGTTGTAGGGGTCTTCCTCGGTCACCGGACGAAATTCGATGGGCTTGGGGCACAGCAGCTTTTCGCGCATGTGTTCCGGAATCAGGTGAGCACGCTGCTGGGTGAGTTCGAGCTCCGACGGCAGGTTTTCCGGGCCGACCACCACCGGCATCTGTGCCTGGTGCTCGAAGCCCTTTTCGTCGTACTGGAACGAGGCGCTGCAGGTGAAAATCGGGTTGCCCTTCTGGATTGCCGTCACCCGGCGGGTGCTGAAACTGCCGCCATCACGCACTCGATCGACCTGATACACCACCGGCAGCGCAGAGTCCCCCGGACGCAGGAAGTAACCGTGCATCGAGTGCACATGGCGCGCCTCTTCCACTGTCTGACTGGCTGCCGAAAGGGACTGCCCGATGACCTGGCCGCCGAACAACTGGCGAAAACCCAAATCCTGGCTGCGGCCGCGAAACAGGTTTTCTTCGATTGATTCCAGGGTCAACAGGTCGACCAGATCATCCAACACTTGGCTCATTCAGACTCTCCTAACACAACACAATGCCGCGCAGTCTTGGCTGCGACGAACAATTCAATTTCTGGCCAGCGCCATCATGGGAGCCATTGTAAACGTCCGCGCCGGCTTAGCCATGCAGGGTTTGCAGCCATTGTTCACGGCTGATGCGATACAACACATGGTGCTCCAGTGGATGTCCGGCGGCGAGCTTGGGATGATCGAAGTCATCGGCTGAATCATGGTGCATTCCGATGGCTTGCATGACTTTCTCCGACGGCAGATTGGCTTGCGCGGTAAACGCCACCACCTCGTTCAGCCCGAGGCGGTCAAAGCCGCAGCGCAGAGCGGTCCAGGCCGCTTCGCTGGCGTAACCCAGCCCCCAATGTTCACGCGCCAGCCGCCAGCCTATCTCGACCGCCGGGGTAAATGGCGCATCGAAACCCACCACGCCCAGGCCGGTAAAGCCGATAAACGCACCGGTGTCCTTGCGCTCCAGCGCCCACAGGCCGAACCCGTGCTCGGCAAAGTGGCCACGAATGCGCCCGATCAGCGACGCACTTTCCAGACGGCTCAACGGCGCCGGAAAATAGCGCATCACCTGCGGATCGGCGCACATGGCCGCAAACTCAGGCAAATCCGCATCGCTCCATTGTCGCAACAACAGTCGCGCGCTCTCGAGTTCCAGTATCGGCTCCATCGTGCTCCCGTTTCCATGTCGCAAGTCTAGATCGCTGGTAGGATCCCTGATTCTTTCCTGCGTTCCTTCCAGATAAAACCGCCATGCCGCTGCCGTTGATCTACCACGAAGACTACAGTCCCGACTTCCCGGCGGACCACCGCTTCCCCATGGACAAGTTCCGCTTGCTGCGTGACCACCTGGTGGACAGCGGCCTGACCCGGGACGCCGACCTGCTGCGCCCGCAACTGTGCCCGTCGCAAATTCTCGCCCTGGCACATGACCCCGGATACATCGCGCGCTACATGGAAGGCGAGTTGTCCCGCGAAGACCAGCGCCGCCTTGGCCTGCCCTGGAGCGAAGCCCTGGCCCGGCGCACCGTGCGGGCAGTCGGCGGCTCGCTGCTGGCAGCGGAGCAGGCGCTGAAACACGGGCTCGCCTGCCACCTGGCCGGTGGCACCCACCATGCGCACTACGATTATCCAGCCGGATTCTGCATTTTTAACGATCTGGCGGTTATCAGCCGCTATTTGCTGGAAAGTGGCCGGGTGAATCGGGTGCTGATCTTCGATTGCGACGTGCACCAGGGCGATGGGACTGCACGCATCCTGCACAACACCCCGGACGCGGTCACTGTTTCCCTGCACTGCGAAAAGAATTTTCCTGCACGCAAAGCCGAAAGTGACTGGGACATTCCATTACCGATGGGCATGGGCGATGCCGCTTACCTGAAGGTCGTGGACGATGCGCTCAATTATCTGCTGCCGCTCTACCAGCCGGACCTGGTGCTGTATGACGCCGGGGTCGACGTGCACAAGGACGACGCCCTTGGCTACCTGAAGCTGACGGACGAAGGCGTCGCCGCCCGCGACGAAAGCGTGATGCGCCATTGCCTGGGCCGGGACATTCCCGTGGTCGGAGTCATTGGTGGGGGCTACAGCAAAGACCGCAAGGCCCTGGCGCGGCGCCATGGGATTCTGCATCACAGCGCCCAGCGGGTCTGGCAGTCATCAGGTTGTCACTGAGGTGTGGCTGGTTACCCACAATGCCTGTGGAACTGCCTGTGGATAACCTGAGTGAAAGGCGCTGCAAGCCATACTGGCTATGGCGTGCAAAGCACTGGTTGTTTTTTGACCACTCTCGAACACACAATTAATCGCCCGTGCAAGCGGGCTTGGCCCGGGCCCACAAGAGCGTGTGTCGGGCTGGTAGAATGCCCGCCCTATTCCGCCACTGCGCAGCGTTGAAGATGACCCAACCCTCGACCACCCTCCCCCCGCAAGTCGCCATCATCGGCGGGGGCCCCGCCGGCTTGATGGCCGCCGAAATGTTGAGCCGGGCCGGTTGCAAGGTCGACCTGTACGACGGCATGCCGTCGGTGGGGCGCAAATTCCTGTTGGCCGGGGTCGGGGGCATGAACATCACCCATTCCGAAGCCTATCCGGCCTTTCTGTCGCGCTATGCCGAACGCGCTCCGCAAATCGCACCACTGCTGCGCGCATTTGGCGCCGACGCGCTGTGCCAATGGATACATGACCTGGGCATTGAGACCTTTGTCGGCAGCTCCGGCCGAGTATTTCCCACAGACATGAAAGCCGCCCCGCTGCTGCGCGCCTGGCTCAAACGTCTGCGCGAAGCCGGCGTAGTTATCCACACCCGCCACCGCTGGCTCGGCTGGGATGCGCAGGGTGGATCGCGCATCGACAGCCCCGAGGGCGAAAAAACCATTACGCCAGACGCTACGCTGCTCGCCATGGGCGGTGGCAGCTGGGCGCGACTCGGCTCGGATGGCGCCTGGATGCTGCCCCTGGAACAGTGCGGGGTGCAGCTGGCACCGTTGCAACCGAGCAATTGCGGCTTCGAGGTGCAGGCCTGGAGCGATTTGATGGTCAGTAAATTCGCTGGCGCGCCGCTGAAAAACATCGCCATTGGCCTGGATGACGACGTGCCGCGCCTGGGCGAATGCGTGATCACGGCGACCGGAATTGAAGGCAGCCTGATCTACGCCCTGTCAGCGCCGATTCGCCAAGCCATCAATCGGGATGGCGCGGCCACTGTGCATATTGATCTGCTGCCGGGACGGCCTGTGGATAAAATCCAGGCAGCACTGGATAAACCCCGCGGCTCGCGCTCCATGTCCAAGCACCTGCACAGTCAGCTGGGGATCGATGGGGTGAAAGCGGCATTGCTGCGAGAGCAGGTTGCCGCTGTGGATTTTGCCGACACTGCGCGGTTGGCCCAGGCCATCAAGGCGCTGCCCCTGACCCTGGTGAAAACCCGTCCGCTGGACGAGGCGATCAGCAGCGCCGGTGGCGTGCGGTTCGAAGCGATGGATGAGCGACTGATGCTCAAGCAACTCCCCGGAGTGTTTTGCGCCGGTGAGATGCTGGACTGGGAGGCGCCGACTGGCGGCTACCTGCTGACCGCGTGCTTCGCCAGTGGTCGGGCGGCGGGGCTGGGAATGCTGGAGTGGTTGCAGCGCAAGGATTGAAGGCCGAGGCGCGTCCATCGCGAGCCTGCTCGCGATGGCGGCCTGACTAACACCGCACCCGTTAAGGTTTCTTCTTGCGCGGCCCGGTATTAAACACCGGCACCTTGCGCACAGGCTTGATCGAAGGCTCTGGCGTCGATGCTTCTCCGCTCTCGACCCACTTGCCCAGATTGCGTTTGCCGCCGCCGGAAGTCTTGGGCTTCTTCGGCTTTTTCGGCTTCTTGACCACCTGGCCGCTGGCATCGGTGTCCGGCACGCGATGCTCAGGTTCGAAATCATGCTCCATCTGCCGTGGCAGCGTCTGACGCGTCAACGTCTCGATGGCCGACAGCAAATTCACTTCATCGGCGCAGACCAGGGAAATGGCCTGCCCGGTCGCACCCGCACGGCCGGTGCGACCGATGCGGTGAATATAGTCTTCAGCAACGATGGGCAGGTCGAAGTTGACCACCAGCGGCAAATCTTCGATGTCCAGGCCACGGGCCGCGACGTCAGTAGCCACCAGGATCTGCACTTCGCTGGCCTTGAACCGGTCCAGCGCACGCTGACGGGTCGCTTGCGGCTTGTCGCCGTGGATACCGTCGGCGTTGACGCCCAGGCCCTGGAGTTTTTCCACCAGCGCGTCAACACCGTTACGGGTCTTGGCGAACACCAGCACCTGTTTCCACTTGCCCTTGCGCAGCAAATGAATGAACAGCTCCGGCTTGCGCTTCTTGTCGACCGTCACCACCCATTGCTTGACCGTGTTGGCCGCCACGTTGCGCGGGCTGACTTCGATGAGCAGCGGGTCGTTGAGCATTTGCCCGGCCAGTGTGCGAATTGCATCCGAGAAGGTCGCGGAGAACAGCAGCGTCTGGCGCTTCTTCGGCAACGCTTTGTAGATGTTGCCCAGCTCCTCGGAAAAGCCGAGGTCGAGCATGCGATCGGCTTCGTCCAGCACCAGGGTTTGCAGCTGGTTGAACTTGAGCGCGTTCTGGCGGAACAGGTCCAGCAAACGGCCCGGTGTTGCGACCAACAGGTCCACGCCTTTGCGCAGCTTCATCATCTGCGGGTTGATACTGACGCCGCCGTACACGGCATACGTACTCAACGGCAGGTTTTCGGCGTACTGACGCACGGCCTCGTGAACCTGCTCGGCCAGTTCGCGAGTCGGCACCAGGATCAGCGCGCGTACCGAGTTGGCCGTGACTTTCGGCCCTTCCATGGCCAGCAGTTGCAGGAGCGGCAGGGCAAAACCGGCCGTTTTGCCAGTACCGGTCTGGGCCGCAGCCATCAGGTCGCGACCGGCCAGCACCGCCGGGATGGCTTGCGCCTGAACCGGCGTAGGAGTCTGGTAGCCGAGCGTCTCTAGAGAGCGCAGCAAGGGTTCGATCAGGCCAAGGGAGGCGAAAGTCATGGGATTACCGTAGGAAAATTCAGCGCGGTTGTGCAAAACGAGTGTGCAATGCCGCGCAGTTTACCCTAATTCACTCGGGATTCTGTCGGCACCACTGAAGCGGGTTTGACTGGCGGGCGGCGCCACTGCGGCAAGCCGATCAATACCACCGCACTGATGATCACAGCCATCGCCAGCGCCTCCTCTATTCCGATGGTCTCGCCCACAAACACGATGCCCAGCAACACCGCGACGGCCGGGTTGACATAGGCATAACTGGTCGCAGCAGCGGGACGGACATTTTTCAACAGGTACATGTAGGCGTTAAAAGCGATGATCGAGCCGAAGAGCGTCAGGTAGGCCAGCGCGGCCCAGCCTTCGATCGGTGGCAGGCTGTCCAGGTGTTCACCGCTGAGTGCACTGGCGATTAACAACGCCACGCCGCCGACCAGCATTTCCACGGCGCTGGCCATCGCGCCCTGGGGCAGCGGCAGATGCTTGCTCCACACCGAGCCGAAGGCCCAGGCCGCTGCCGCGAAGATCAGCAGTGCGGCGCCCAGCGGGCTCGATTGCAGGTTGGAACCCAGATTCAACATGGCGATGCCGATCAACCCGAGCACGATCCCGGCCCATTCAAGACGCGTGTTACGCGCGCCCCAGAAATAGCCGCAGAGCAAGGTAAACAACGGCACCGTCGCCACCGCCAGGGCCGCCACGCCCGAGGCGACCCCGGTGTGCTCGGCGACACTGACTGCGCCGTTACCGCAGGTCAGCAGCAAAATCCCGATGATTCCCGCCGCCTTCCAGTGTGCCCACGTCGGCGCCGGGGCCCCGCGCCAGCGTAGAAAGGCGTACATCAATGAACCCGCGATGACGAAGCGGATCCCGGCGAGCAGAAGCGGTGGCCAGTATTCCACGCCGATGCGAATCACCAGGTACGTCGAGCCCCAAATCACGTACAACGCAAAAAAAGCGGCGATCAACGGTAAGGGAAAGCGACGTGGGGCAGACATTGGGAAGCTCGCGGGCAGGGCAGGAGAACAGGCATTCTAGGAAAGCGAGCGGGTAAAAATAAGTTACAAAAGCGATTTTTAGCGCCGGTACACTTTCTGTTCCTAGAACCCGCGATGACGCTTGAGATGCTCATTGATCTTCGCCGCCGGCACTTTCTGCAAGCTCACCAGCAAATCATGGGTCAACTCTCGCAACCCATGCTTTTGCCGCAACTCCTGCGCCAGGTGCGCCGTCAGGTTGGCGGCCATTTCGGCGTCGGCCATGGCCCGGTGAGCCTGGCCGGTGTGGGGCAGTTGGGCGAAGGTGGTCAGCGTGCCCAGCTTATGATTCGGCGCAGCGGGCATCAGGCGGCGGGCCAGCAGCAGCGAGCAGGCGAAGTTCTGCAGGCGGGTGCGCTTGATGCGCCCCAGCTCGAAGTCCCAGAACTTCTGGTCGAACGCGGCGTTGTGCGCCAGCAACGGCGTGATGCCAACGAACTCGTTGACCTCGTTCATCACTTTTTCCGCCGAGGGTGCAGTGCGCAACATGGCGTTGCTGATACCGGTCAGTTGTTCGATGAAGGGCGGCACTCGTACGCCGGCATTCATCAGGCTCTGGTAACGCTCGACGATGCGCCCCTGTTCAAGGATCACCACGGCAATTTCCGTGGCCCGGCAGCTGCTGCTCGGGGAGATCCCGGTGGTTTCAAAGTCGATGACTGCTATGCGTTCCAAACCTGTTTCAACTCCGTAAAAATCAATTCTTGAGCAGCAACGCGCCTTCGATCGGCACGTAGCGGCTGGCGGCGCGGATCAGCGAGTTGGCGGTCAGTCCCGGTACGCCGTAAGCCACCGCTTGTACCCCATGTTTGCTGATGATGCGCTCCAGCAACATGTCGAAATCCCCGTCCCCGGACGCCAGCACCACCTCGTCGACATGATCGGCAGCGTCCATGATGTCCAGCGTGATCCCCACGTCCCAGTCGCCCTTGGCCGAGCCATCGCTGCGCTGGATGTAAGGCTTGAGTTTCACGGTGAAGCCCAGGTTGCGCAGGATCTGCTGGAACTGCTGCTGCTTGCTGTCGCCACGATCGATGGCGTAGGCGTAGGCTTCGACGATCTCGCCCTGCTTGCTGATATCAGCCCACAACGCGGCGTAGTTGAAATGGCAACCATAGGCCTGACGCACGGTGTAGTAGAGGTTCTGGACATCGGCGAACACTGCGATTTTTTTCACCGGGCATCCTCGTTCGCGCACAAGGGCGCGGGCTGGATCGGGCCGCAGGCCCGAAAAGTGGCCCAGTATGCCAGCCCGCAGGCGTATTCCGCGAATAATCGGCCATGTGGCGCGGGCGCAGGGTCGCGCTCGGGCTGGCTTGGGGGACGGCTGTGCAGTCCAGCGCGAGCCGGCCCCTCGCCGCAGGGTCAGACGAAGGAGTCGTCGTCGCCGAAGAACGACGAGCTGTCGTCACTGTAGTCGGCGTCGCTGAAGCCGCCCTGGTCATTGTTGTCAGCCACCCGCTGTTCATCGCCCCAGCCATTGCCGCTATCGCCCTGATCGTTGACCTGGGCCGGTTCTTCCTTGATCACTTCAACCACTTCAGGCTGCTGGTTGTGATGAAACAGGCTGCTGATACCCTGCGCCAGCATGACACCGCCCGCCACTCCCGCAGCCGTTTTCAGGGCGCCGCCGAGAAAACTGTTGCCGGCAGGCTGCTGCGCGCCATAGTTCTGCTGGGGCGGGGCTGCACCGAAGTTCTGCTGTGACGGTTGCGCGTTGAACGACGGCCGGGCGGGCTCGCGCCAGCCGCCACCGCTGGAGGCAGGCGCCGATGATGCCGGCAGCGGATCACGGGAACCGCCGCCAAAGATGCTCGACAAAAAGCCACCGCTGGCCGGCGCCGGAGCCTGAGCCTGCGCTTTGGCCGACTGCAGTTCAGCCTGCAATTGCTGCACTTGCCGGGTCAGCTCCTTGTTCTGCTGGTCGAGGCTTTTGATCGCAGCCTCCTGCACCAGAATCGACTGTGCCATGTAATAACCCGCCGCAGGCTGGCGAACCAGGTGCTCATTGATGCGCGCCTCGGCCTGGGCATCACGCGGGGCAGATTGCGCCTGGGCCTCTTGCAGCCGGGAAAACAGGCCATCGATCAGGGTTTGTTCTTCGTTGTTCATGGCGACCTCGTAGATTGCCGGGAATTTCATCGTCCTCATCCGCCGTGGATGGGGTGCCTGACGGTAATGGAGGCTGATGCAGGATGTTTCAATGACCTTTACCGAACGTTTACGTTTGCGCCGCAAAGCGCATCATCGGTTAAAGTGGGCCACTGCTTCCAACCTGCGATACCGACTGATGAATTCGTTCGATGTACTGCGTGACTCCCTGTACTTCTTCAAACGCAATCTGGGCCAGATCGTGCAGCTGTGCCTGCCCCTGGTGATTTTCGAGGCGCTGCTGCAGCAAGTGGTCGACCACTCCACCGAGCCGGACAGTTTCCCGGGCATCAGCGTGGTTGTCGGCCTGTTGATCTACCCGCTCTACACCGCGGCCCTGATCCTGTTTCTGGACGCGCGCAGCCGGGGTGAATCACCCCGCACCCGCGACCTGCTGGCCATGTCGGCCACCTTGTGGCCGCGCTTTGCGTTGCTCACCGCACTAAACACCCTGTTGATCCTGCTCGGCCTGTCGCTGTATTTCCTGCCGGGCATCTGGCTGATGGTGACCCTGGCGTTTGGCGAGTACCTGCTGGTGCTGCGCGGTCTGGCGCCGCTGGCCGCGATGAAGGAAAGCCTGCGCCTGACCCGCGGCAATTTCCTGCGCATCCTGGTGTGCATCCTGTGTGTGATGGGCCCGTTGTGGATCCTCAAGGGCGTGACCCTGGCGGTTTATCCCGAGCCGCAGAACCCGGTGATCTCACTGCTGATCGACAGTGCCCACAGCTTCCTGCAACTGTTCACCAGCGTGGTGCTGTTCCGCTTGTTCATGCTGATCAGCGATGCCCCCGAAAAAATCGATGGGCCGCTTTGACGGTCGCGGGCCTTGGGATTACCTGCTGCGCTCGGTTATGCTCGGGCTCAACTTATGTAACGCGATAAAAGCCGAGCCATGACCCGTCTACTGCGCTACACCCTGCTGGGCCTGCTGCTGTTGATCGGCCTGGCCGCCCTGATTGCCAACCTGACCTGGCGCCCCGATGCCAAGGAAGTGTTGCCGGTCAGCTGCAATGCCCAGGCCCCCACGCTGGTGCCCGGTCAGGCGCTGAAGGTGATGACGTGGAACGTGCAGTACCTGGCAGGTAAACGCTACGTGTTCTGGAACGACCTGGCCCAGGGCGAGGACGAAGGCCCGACGCCGGAAGACATGGCCTTCAGCCTGGACGAGGTGGCCCGGGTAATCCGCGACGAGCTCCCGGATGTGGTGCTGCTGCAAGAGCTGGACGATGGCGCCAAAGCCAGCGACTACCAGAACCAGCTCAAACTGTTGCAGGAACGACTTACCGATTTGTACCCCTGCAGCGCCCACGCCTTCGACTGGAAAGCCGAATTTGTTCCCGACCCGCATATTTACGGCAGCGTTGGCCGCCAACTCGCGACCCTCAGCCGTTATCAGATCGAGCACGCCGAACGCTTGCAACTGCCCATCGCGCCAGCCAATTTCATCAGCCGCCAGTTCGAGCCGAAAAACGCCCTGCTGGTGACTTATCTGCCGCTGAGCGACGGTGGTCAGATCGCCCTGTTCAACACGCACCTGGACCGCGCCAGCCAGCCTGACGAAACCCTGCAGAATCAAGTCAGCGCCGTGGGCAAGGTGCTCGACCGCTACGAAAGCCGAGGCACGCCGTGGCTGTTGGGCGGTGATTTCAACCTGCTGCCGCTGGGTCAATTCCAGCGCCTGCCCAACGAGCAACGCACCCCCTACTCAGCCGACAGCGCGCTGCACGTGCTGTGGGACAGGTACCCGATGATCCCGACCAACAATGAAGCCAGTGGAGCCGACCGGGCGCTCTGGCTGACCCACTACCCGAATGATCCGGGCCTGAACGGGCCGGACCGCACGGTTGATTACCTGTTCTACAGCCCGCGAATCAAGCGGGTCGAAGCGATGGTGAGGCAGGACGACACGTTGCGCATCTCCGATCACTTGCCGGTGATTGCGCGGTTTCTGCTGCCCGCATCGCCTTAATCCAACCTGGATACAGAATCTGGTAGTGAGCCTCTGCTCGCGATAGCGTTCGCAGGACCTGCCTGCGGTATCAGAGCACGTCGTACTGCTGGGCAGTCCGTTTTCTCATGAGCGGCTGTGTGGAGCAGGTTCAGATGCTCCATGGGCTTTCCAGTGCTTTGGATGGTGGCCCAGGCCCGTGTCGAGCCAAAATAGTAAAAATGTCTTCGCAGACCATGAAAAAACTGGGCAACCCATCTCCCCGGTGACGCCCTATGTGGTTATTGTTCGGGCACAACAACACCGTCGTCAGAACGGAAGCAGTCGGCGCAAAAATTGCCTGGATGTCGTACCCATCCAATCCGAGGTTTGCCGTGGCTGCGTACAATCTGCGTCAACTGAAATACTTCATCACCACCGTCGAATGCGGCAGCGTCGCCGAGGCTTCACGCAAGCTGTATATCGCCCAGCCCGCGATTTCCACGGCGATCAAAGGCCTGGAAGACAGCTTCGGCGTGCAGTTGCTGATTCGTCATCACGCTCAGGGCGTGTCATTGACGCCCAGCGGTGGCCGCTTCTATCGCAAGGCCCAGGAACTGCTGCGCATGGCCAAGGAGTTCGAACAGAACGCCCTGGCCGATAACGACGTGGTGGCCGGGCAAATCGATATCGGCTGCTTTGAAACAGTTGCACCGCTGTACCTGCCGCAGTTGATCGCCGGCTTCTCTGCGCTATACCCCGGTGTGAAAATCCGCATTCGCGACGGCGAGCAGCAAGAGCTGGTGCAGGGTCTGACCTCAGGCGCTTTCGACCTGGCGATCCTGTACGAACACGACCTGGATGCGACCATCGAAACCGAACCGCTGATGCCGGCGCAGCGGCCTTATGCATTGCTGCCAGAGGATCATCGTTTCGCCCGGCTCAAGCTGGTGTCGCTGCGGGACCTGTGCCTGGAGCCGATGATTCTGCTGGACGTGCAGCCCAGTCGAACTTACTTCGTCAGCCTGTTCGAAGAGCTCGAACTGACACCGCACATCGCTTTCAGCTCGCCGTCGATCGAGATGGTCCGGGGCATGGTCGGGCAAGGATTCGGCTTCTCGATCCTGGTAACCCGGCCGCACTCGGAATGCACTTATGACGGCAAGAAGGTGGTGTGCGTGGACATCGCCGAGGCAGTCACAGGCTCCGGGCTGGTGGCGGCGTGGTTGAAGCGCGGGCAGTTGACCAAGCCGGCGCAGTTGTTTGCCGATTACTGCCGGGAGCAGCTGACGGCCAAGGCGGCCTCTTGAACGTCAAAAGATCGCAGGCTCCCGCATCGGAATGCCCGCCAACACAGGAACTGGCGCAGCCTGCGGACTTTTGATCCTCAGCCTTTGCGCGGTTTTATGCGCGCCGTCGCCTCCGCCACCAACGGATCATCCGGCCAGTAATGCTTGGGGTATCGTCCTTTCAAGTCCTTCTTCACCTCGACGTAGGTACTGCGCCAGAAGTTCGCCAGGTCCTGGGTCACTTGCACCGGCCGGCGCGCCGGGGATAGCAGGTGCAGTTTCACCACCTGCCTGCCGCCGGCGATGCGCGGGGTGTCCGACAGACCGAACAATTCCTGCAAGCGTACCGCCAGGATCGGTGGCTGCTCGCTGTAATCCAGGCGGATCGACGAGCCCGACGGCACGTTCAGGTGATGCGGCGCCTGCTCGTCCAGGCGTTGCGGCAGCGGCCAGGGCAACAGGTTGTGGACGATGCTCGACAGGTCCAGGTTGCTGAAATGGCTCAGCCGCGAAACCTTGCCCAGATACGGCATCAGCCAGTGTTCAAGGCTTTTTAGCAATGCGGCGTCGCTGACGTCCGGCCATTCGCTCTCGCCCTTCCCCGCCAGATCCAGCTGGCGCAGCAGCGCCACTCGCGCTTGCCACTGGCGCAGCTCCGGGGTCCACGGCAATAGCTCCAGGCCCTTGCGCCGCACCAGGTTGACCAGCGCCTGACTCCGGGCGCTTTCATCCAGGCCGGTCAACGGCTCGCGGCTGAGGATCAGTTCCCCAACCTTGCGTTGGCGCTCGGCGCGCAACACGCCCTCGCGCTCATCCCAGTCAAGCTGGTCGACCACGCGCACTTGCTCGCACAGCACGGAGTCGAACAGCGCCGGATCAAAATCCGTCGCCAGGTAAATCCGTTCCTCTCGCTGGCCCTGGCGACTGCCCAGGTCGGCAATTACCAGCCACGCTTGCTTCATCAGGCTGTCCGCTTCGGCGAACAGCGCCGCCCGGCCGTTGGCCAGGCGATACTCGGCGCCGCCGGCACGGCGTTGCTGCGCCACGCGGTCGGGATAGGCCAGCGCTAACAACGCGCCCAGCCAGCGTGGATGTTCGGGATCACTGACCGCCTGCGTCGCCTTGCCCCGCAGGTAGCCGCGATACTGCCGTGCCAGTTGCCGCGCACGCTGGACGCCGCCCTGGGCGCCACGCGCGGCGCGTTCTGCGCCGGACAACAGCACCAACCGGCTATGCAGATCGGCACCGGCGCCGCGTAGGATATCGCGCTCCCCCAGCAGAGCAGCGACGTCGCAGGCCATGTCAGCCAACCCCAGGTCCTGGCCGCGCAACAGTAAATGACCAATACGTGGATGCGCCGGCAGCTCGGCCATGGCCTGGCCGTGGCGGGTCAGCGTCTCGCCATCCAGAGCGCCCAGGCGTTGCAGCAGATCCTGCGCCTGCGCATAGGCGGCGGCCGGCGGGATGTCGAGCCAGACCAGTTGCCCGGGCGTTACGCCCCAGCGACCGAGTTGCAAGGCCAGGCTGGCAAGGTCAGCCGAGAGGATTTCCGCACTGGCATAGGCCGCCAGCTGTTCGTGCTGATCCTGGGACCACAGGCGATAACACACCCCCGGCTCCAGGCGCCCGGCCCGGCCCGCACGCTGGGTGGCACTGGCACGGGAAATTCGCTGGGTGTCGAGGCGGGTCATGCCACTGCCGGGATCGAAGCGCGGCACCCGCGCCAGCCCGGCATCGATCACCACACGCACACCGTCGATGGTCAGGCTGGTCTCGGCGATGTTGGTGGCCAGCACTACTTTGCGCTTGCCCGCAGGAGCCGGCTCAATAGCCGCGCGCTGGGCGCCAAGGTCCAGCTCGCCGTGCAGCGGGCAGAGCAAAACCTGGGAACTGTCGCCCAGCGCATCGGCCAGCTGTTGATGCACCCGCCGAATTTCCGCCTGCCCGGGCAGGAACACCAGGACGCTGCCGGCTTCATCGTTCAAGGCTTCAAGTATTGTCTGCACCAGCCGCGGTTCGATGAATTCACCCGCCTGGAACGGCCTGCCCCAGCGCATCGCCACCGGGTACATGCGCCCCTCGCTGCGCAGTATCGGCGCATCATCGAGCAAGCCGGCCAGGCGCTCGCCTTCGAGGGTGGCCGACATCAGCAGGATTTTCAGCGGCTGGTCTTCCCGGAACAGCTCCCGGCCGTTGAGGCTCAGGGCCAAGGCCAGGTCGGCATCCAGGCTGCGCTCGTGGAATTCGTCGAAGATCAACAGGCCCACGCCTTCCAGGGCCGGGTCATCCTGCAGGCGTCGGGTGAGGATACCTTCGGTTACCACTTCGATACGGGTATTGGGCCCCACCCGGCTGTCCAGGCGAATCCGATAGCCCACGGTTTCCCCGACCTTCTCGCCCAACTCACTGGCCAGGCGCTCCGCCGCCGCTCGCGCGGCCAGACGCCGTGGTTCGAGCATGAGGATGGTCTGACCGGCCAGCCAGGGCTCGTCGAGCAAGGCCAGTGGCACCCGAGTGGTCTTGCCCGCGCCGGGCGGTGCTTCGAGCACCGCTTCATGACGTGCGGCCAGAGCTTCACGCAGGGCGGGTAAAACTTCATCGATCGGTAAAGAAATCATGCTGGCTCCCAAACAGAGGCGCGAGTATAACGGCGAACTGCCTGGCGTTTCTCACGGTCCTAATTCATACCGACGACGCTTCGTTTTCCAGATGACTCAAGGAGATTCATATGCGTGCTCCCTTTCGCCTGATTGGTGGTGTTCTAGTTGCGACCCTGCTGACTCAAGTGACCGCCTGCGGATCGATCTTCTACCCTGATCGCCGCGGTCAGATCGATGGCAAGATCGATCCGGCCATTGCCGTGCTCGATGCCGTGGGCCTGCTGTTCTACATCGTCCCGGGCCTGATCGCCTTCGCCGTGGACTTCGCCACTGGCGCGATCTACTTCGAACCGGGGAAGACCGCCCAGGTCGCTCCGGAAAAGCTCCAGGAAGCGATTGGCGCCGACGGCAAGGTCGACAACCGCAAGTTGCAGACCATCCTGGAAACCGAACTGGGCCGCAGCTTCCCGCTGGATGATCCACGCCTGATCCAGCACAAGGGCAGCACCCAGCAGTTGGCCATGTTCGGCCTGCAACCCGCTGCATAAACCTGTTGCAAGGAACCGCCGCACCTATGATCTCAAGCTCCGAACACGCCCGCCTGCTGCGGCTGGCGACCCGTGCCTCGGTGGCGGTGGCCTGTACGCTGATCGTCGCCAAAGCCATTGCCTGGTGGTTGAGCGGCTCGGTCAGCATGCTCGCCGGGCTTACCGATTCGACGCTGGACGGCGTCACTTCGATGCTCAACCTGCTGGCGGTGCATTACGCCCTGCGCCCGGCCGATGACGATCACCGCTACGGCCATGGCAAGGCCGAGTCGCTGGCCGGTATGGCCCAGGCGTTGTTCATTGGCGGGAGTGCGGTGCTGATCGCCCTGCAGGCGTGTGACAGGCTGCAGCACCCCGAACCGATAGGCGCAGCCTGGATCAGCATCGGGGTGATCCTGTTCTCCCTGGCACTGACCCTGGCGCTGCTGATGCTGCAGCATCGCGTGGTCAAGGCCACCGGCTCCAATGCAGTGCGCGCCGACTCGCTGCACTATCGCTCGGACATACTGCTCAACGGCAGCATCCTGGTGGCACTGGTGCTGGCGGCGTTCGGCTGGCATCAGCTGGATGCGTGGTTCGGGCTGGGCATCGCCGCCTACATCTTGTGGAGCGCCATCCAGATCGCCCGGGAGAGTTTTACCGTGCTGATGGATGAAGAACTACCACTGGATGTCAGCCAGCACATGCTTGAACTGGCCTGCAGTGTACCGGGCGTGCTGGGTGCGCATGACTTGCGCACCCGGGTCTCGGGCAACCAGTGGTTCGTGCAGTTACACCTGGAGCTGCCCGGCGACCTGACCCTGTCAGTGGCCCACGGCATCAGCGACCAGGCCGCTGATGCCATCCACGCCGCCTACCCACGGGCCGAGGTGTTGGTGCACGCCGACCCGCAGGAAGTGGTGCAAGCGGCCCGCGCTCAGAATTTGACCTGATAACCGCGACTGCCCAGGCAGTTGCCCTGGGCCTGACGGTAGATCTGCACCACCGAGGGGTCCGGCTGATAAGTATCGGCACGTGGATCGAAACCACTCTGCTCGACTGCATAGCGGTAGCAGTCGTAGCCGTCCTGATTGACCTGCTCCGGCGACTGTCCATTGGCCGGATAAGCTTCAACGTCGTAACCGTTGCTGGCCGACTGCGGCAGCGGTTGTCCCGGTGGCTCGACCACCACGTAATCCCGGGTGCTTTCCTGATAGGCGTAGTACGAACCGGCCGCCAGGAACAGCAGCGAACCGCCGATCCACACCTCGCGTGCGTAATCGGGCAGGTAGCCCACGCGAATCCCGCGCGGCGGTTGCACCACCACATAACGTGGCCCCTGTGGACGGTACCAGTAGCCGCCCGAGTAGAAGTAATCGCGGCCACCGTAGGGCACACGATAATCACGGTCCGGGAAGCGGTCGATCACGTGCCCTGGACGATACTGCGGCCCTGGCCCCCAGCCATTACCGTGCCCAGGCGGGCGACCGGGCCAGCGATTGTCATCACGATGGTCATCGGGACGCGCCCCCGGCCCGCCGACTTGCCACTGCGGGTTACCGTCGTTGCGCCGTGGCACATCCTGATAATAGCCCCGCTGAGGTTGCTGGGTCTGGCGCACGCTGTCGGGGCGACCCTGGATCGGCAGGTCATTGGCGGGTAACTGGGGTGGAGGCGGCGGTGGCCGCACCGGGCTGTTGTAATCCGGTGGCGGGCGGCTTTGCCCGTTGCGATTGTGTCCGTTCTGCTCGAACTGTCGGCTATTGTCGCCACGAATGATGTCGTTGCCTTGCCCGCGGGGCTGATTATTCTGCTGAGGCGCATTCTGCGGGCGCTGCGCATGATCGTTGCCACCGCGCCCCGGATTGTTACCCTGGTGACCCTCACCTTGCTGTACACCGTCAGGCCCCCGATTGTGCGGCTCGTCAGCCAGCGCCTGGGTGGTGACACTGATGCACAGCAAACCAACACCGGCCAAACGCCAGATGCGCGACTTCATGCTTTTCCTCACAGTAGCTCAGGGCTTGTACGTAAGACTGGGAAAGCACAGGCCGGTTCTGCAACAGGTTATCAGTCGCGCAGTATTTTTCGCAGGCATTAAAAAAGGGAGACCCGTCGGCCTCCCCTTGAGAACTTCGTCCGTGCTCGACGCTTATGACGTCGGCTCACCTCACGCCGTCTTCTGGACAGTGTGCAGCTCGGAGGCCGGCACATCCCCGGTGGGGGTGGCGGCCGCAGCTGGCCTGATTGGGCGAGCTGCAGTGGACTGTTTGTCCGAGCAGTGATTCTGGTAATAAGAATAGGCTTGAGGCTGCGGCAGAGGATTGCGAAGATTGCTGAATTAAACATCACTTGCGCAATTTTTAACCCTGGATAGATAATCCGCCGCAATAGTTATGATAAAGGCCTGAATGATGAGCAAACTCGACCGATACGACTTGAGCATTTTGGCGGAATTGCAGCGTGATGCGCGCATCTCCAATCAGGAGCTGGCCGAACGCATAGGGCTGTCGCCTTCCCCTTGCTCACGTCGGGTCAAGCAGTTGGAGGACGACGGCTACATCACCCGCCAGGTGGCCCTGCTGGATCGCAAGATGCTCGGCCTGAGCCTGACCGCGTACGTGCTGATCGGCATGGACCGGCACACGCCGGAACGCTTCGAGAACTTCGAAGCGGCGATCCGCACTTTGCCCCAGGTGCTCGAATGCAGCCTGGTGACGGGGATGGACGCCGACTATCAGCTCAAGGTAGTGGTGCCGGATATGGATCACTACCAGAAGCTGCTGCTGGGGCACTTGACCCGGATTGACGGGGTGACGAGTGTGCGCTCGAGTTTTGTGTTGAACCAGGTTTTGAACAGTACCGAACTGCCTTTGACGCATCTGCGCAGTTGAAGACGCCATCGCGGGCAAGCCACGCTCCCACAGGTTTTGTGTTGAACTCACGATTGTGAGCGAGCACAAACCCTGTGGGAGCTGGCTTGCCAGCGATAGGGCCGGCGAAGGCGACCAATGACTGCGGCACACCGACGCAGGTCAATGCTGCGCGAACCTTGCGTGGCGTATACTCGCCCCCCGCAATTTTAGCCGCGTCCACGCCGGAGAGTTTCGATGGATCCTGCCGTATTCGAAGAGTGGATGATGACCGGACTGGTCACCATCCTGATCATATTCATGGGTTTCATCGTCTGGGATCTGGCGAAGAAATCCAAGGCCGGCCGCTTCGGTTCAATGATTCTGTTCTTCGTGCTGGGCCTGGGTGTGGCCGCGTTCGTCATCAAGAGTGTGGTGATCGGCCTGATCGAATCCGGCGCCTTATAAACGCGCCGGCACTTCCTTCCACTGGCCTTGATCGAGCCCTTCGATCGACCAGTCGCCAATTCTGACGCGCACCAGACGCAAGGTCGGCAAACCCACGGCAGCCGTCATGCGCCGCACCTGGCGGTTGCGGCCCTCGCGAATCACCAGTTCCAGCCAACTGGTGGGCACACTCTTGCGAAAACGCACGGGTGGGTTGCGCGGCCAAAGCTGCGGCTCGTCCAGCTGCCGCGCCTCGGCGGGCAAGGTCATGCCGTCATTGAGCTCGACGCCATCGCGCAAGCGCTGCAGCTGCACAGCGTTCGGCTCGCCTTCCACTTGCACCCAGTAGGTCTTGGCCAGCTTGTGTTTCGGGTCGGCGATGCGCGCCTGCAGCTGTCCGTCATTGGTCAGCAACAGCAAGCCTTCGCTGTCGCGATCCAGACGTCCGGCCGGGTATATGCCGGGTATCTCGATGTAATCCTTGAGCGTCGCCCGCCCTTCGCCGTCGCTGAATTGAGTCAGCACATCGAATGGCTTGTTGAACAGGATCAGCCGGGGTTCGGCAGGCGGCGCTTTGGCGACCCGGCGCGGGGCCGAAGCCGATGGCGCAAGGTTCGCACCGGGGCGGCGGGAAGCAGGACGTGGGGGACGAGACATGGCGAAGAGAACATCTAACGGTCAGGGCTGCTAATGCTAGTGCCCTGACCGCCAAATGACCATGAGAACAATCAGCGGAACGGCGGCTCGTCGAAGCTGCGCAGTTTGCGCGAGTGCAGCGAGTTGAGTTCGGTGCGCAACAGGTCCACCGCTTCGATGCCAATCTTCAAGTGCTGGCTGACCGCACGCTCGTAGAACGCGTTCGCCGAGCCCGGCAGCTTGATTTCACTGTGCAGCGGCTTGTCCGAAACGCACAGCAACGTGCCATACGGCACCCGCAAGCGATAGCCCTGGGCGGCAATGGTGCCGCTTTCCATGTCCACCGCCACGGCGCGGGACAGGTTGATCAGCGGACGCTCCTGGGCCCAGCGCAATTCCCAGTTACGGTCGTCGTAGGTCAGTACGGTGCCGGTGCGCAGACGCTTCTTCAGCTCGTCGCCCTTCTCGCCAGTGATGTTCGCCGCCGCCTGCTGCAAGGCCATCTGCACTTCTGCCAGCGCCGGAATCGGGATATTTGGTGGCACCACCCGGTCGAGAATGCCGTCGCGCCGCATGTAGGCGTGAGCCAGCACATAGTCGCCGATGGTCTGGGACTGACGCAGGCCGCCACAGTGGCCGATCATCAGCCAGCAATGCGGGCGCAGTACCGCCAGGTGATCGGTGATGTTCTTGGCGTTGGAGGGACCGACGCCGATATTCACCAGGGTCACGCCATGACCATCGCTGGCGATCAGGTGATAGGCCGGCATCTGGTAGCGATGCCACACCACGCCTGCGGCAATGGCCGATGCCTCGCCGTGGTCCATGCTTTTTTCAATGATCACGTTGCCCGGCAGTACCATGCGCACGAAACGCGGGTCGCTGCGCAACTGCTCAAGGCCATGCACGATGAACTGGTCGACGTAGCGGTGGTAGTTGGTCAGCAGGATCCACGGCTGCACATGGCGCCAGTCGCTGCCGGTGTAGTGCACCAGGCGACGCAGGGAGAAATCCACCCGTGCGGCGTCGAACAGGGCCAGTGGCAGCGGGTCGGTGTTTTCCCAGTCGTACAGGCCGTCGGCAATGCCATCGGTGGCGGCGGACAGGTCGGTACTGGGGAACACGCGTGCCAGGACGGCAGCCGTTACCCCGGACCCCGCCAGCTCGTCGCCTTGCTCGACCACGTAAGGATAAGGAATGTTCTGCTGGCTGATCCCGACTTCCACGGTCACGGTGAAGTCATGCATCAGCGGCACCAGCTGTTCGAGCAGGTATTTGCGAAACGCCGCAGGGTGAGTGACGGTGACGCTGTAAGTGCCCGGCAGTTGAACCTTGGCGTAGGCGCGGGTGGTCTGCGGCACTTCGCCCTGGCAGTGATAGGTCAGACGCAGTTCGGGATAACGAAACATCGCACGCTGTTCGGCGTCCGGTTCTATACGATCCTTGAGGTAACGCTTGAGCGCCTGATTCAGCGCAGTGGTTGCACGTTCGTGCAAGAGCGCAAGCCGATCCACGGCTTGCTCGGCGGTTTGAACGACAATAAAAGCTTCGGTCACGATCAGCATCCTGTGTTCTGACTTGCAGAGCTTCATCTTGCCTGCATCGTCGTCAGACGGGAACAGTGAAAAAAAGATCGCAGCCTTCGGCAGCCCCTACAGAAGAATCGCGAATCCCCGCAGGAGCTGCCGAAGGCTCGGGCCGCGTTCGGACGATCTTTTGCCCTTCAAGACATCTGCGGGGTTGATCGGGCGACGATCGCTTCAACCTCCAGGCCGCGTGGCAGCGCACCATACACGCGGCCGTTCGAGCCGAGTCGGCTGGCGATGAACGCATCACTGACGGCAGCATTACCCGCCTCCAGCAACAACCTGGCCTGCAAACCCAGGGCGATGTCCTCGGTGAGCTGGCGGGCTCGGTACTGGATATCGCCCGTGTCCTTGAATGCTGCGTGCAGCCGCTGGATATGCGCCGCCAGGCGCTTGTCGCCATGGCCATCGCCCAGTTCATTGAACAGCACATCGAGCACGCCGGGCTCTTTCGACAACGCCCGCAGCACGTCGAGGCACTGCACGTTGCCGGAGCCTTCCCACGTTGAGTTCACCGGCGCCTCGCGGTACAGGCGCGGCAGGATGCTGTCCTCGACATACCCCGCACCGCCCATGCATTCGGCGGCTTCGTTGATCATGGCCGGTGCACGTTTGCAGATCCAGTACTTGCCCACGGCGGTCACCAGCCGGGCGAATTTTGCTTCATGATCGTCAGCCAAATGATCCAGGGCGCGGCCCATGCGCAGGCTCAAGGCCAGGGCCGCTTCGCTTTCCAGGGCCAGGTCCGCCAGCACATTCTGCATCAGCGGTTGCTCATTCAGCAGCCTGCCCCCGACGCTGCGATGCGCGCAGTGATGGCTCGCCTGGGTCAAGGCCTGGCGCATCAGCGAACTGGAACCGACCATGCAATCAAAGCGAGTCATGGCCACCATCTCGATGATGGTCGGCACCCCGCGCCCTTCCTCGCCGACCATCCACGCCAGCGCGCCGCGAAACTCTACTTCGCTGGAGGCATTGGAGCAGTTGCCGAGCTTGTTTTTGAGGCGCTGGATGTAGAACTGGTTGCGAGTGTCGTCCGGGCGATGGCGCGGCAACAGGAAGCAGGTCAAGCCTTTGTCGGTCTGGGCCAGCGTCAGGAACGCATCGCACATCGGCGCCGAGCAGAACCACTTGTGACCCACCAGTTCGTACGCCTGGCCCGGCCCACTGGCGCCAACCGGATAAGCCTTGGTGGTGTTGGCCCGAACATCGGTGCCGCCCTGTTTCTCGGTCATGGCCATGCCGATGGTGACGCCCGCCTTGTGCGCCATGCCGATGTTGCGTGGATCGTATTCGGTGGCGAGGATTTTCGGCAGCCAGATGTCAGCCAGATTTGGCTGCAGGCGCAGGGCCGGCACGCTGGCAAACGTCATGGTCAGCGGGCAACCGCTACCGGCTTCGGCCTGGCTATGCAGATAGGTCATGGCAGCGCGGGCAACGTGCGCTCCCGGCTGCGGCTGCGCCCAGGGCAACGACGTCAGGCCATGCTCGACCGCCGTGCGCATCAACTCATGATAGGCCGGGTGAAATTCCACCAGGTCGATGCGATGGCCGTATCGGTCGTGGCTGGAAAATACCGGCTTGTTCTCGTTGGCCAGGAACCCGGCTGCCATCAGCGGCCCACCGGCCAACGCACCGTAGGCATCAATGCGCGATTCGGCCCAGCCGGCGCCAAAATGCCGCGACCATTGCTGCAGCGGCAAATCCACGCGGTACAGGTTGGCGCCATCCAGCGACGGTGGCTGGTTGGTGACTTCGTGGGTTTCGGCGAACTGATGCAGGTTCATGACGGGGCTCCTTTGGTCGGCCAAGGGGTTTTCAGTTAAGCACTGCCCCCTGACCGTTCAAAGTGTCATACCTGCCTAATTGGCGGCGCTTTCGCCCTGCTCAAAACCCAGCACCCGGCGTTGCAGTGCTGCCTGCAAATCCTCGAACTTCACCGGCTTGCTCAAGTAGTCGATGAAACTGGCGCCGGTGCAGTGCTCGCGATCAATGCTCAAGGCAATCATGAAGACCGAAAGCTCGGCGCAGCCCGCCAGCGTACGGATCTGGCTACTGACAGACATGCCGTTCAATGGCGGCAATTGGCAGTCGAGCAATACCGCATCAAACGCCTCCCGCTGCAGGTAATCGAGTGCCGCGGACCCGCTGTCGGCCGTGCGCACCTGGTACCCGAGCTTGAGCAGCATGCCGCGGATAACCAATTGGTTGACGGTGTTCTCATCCACCAGCAGCACCTTGCAATCTCGCGGCTGGCGCAGGCGCGAGTAATGCTGTGAGGTGCGAGGCGGGGATTGCGTTATTGACAGTTCAAATTCGACATCCAGCTGGAACCGACTGCCGCGACCGGGCTCGGAACGGTGCGTCAGTCGACCCCCAAGCAACTCGACCAGCTGCCGACAAATGGCCAGACCCACGCCCAGCCCGCCATACTCGCGGGTCATTGAGCCATCGAGCTGGAAGAAGCGCTGATACATGGTCGCCTCCCCCAGGTCGGTAAAACCGATACCGGTATCAATCACCGCAAAACACAGCGCCATTCTTCCAGGTTGCGCGGGTTTGCCTGTGACGCGCAGCGCCAGCCCGCCGACCCGGGTGAACTTGATCGCATTGTCCAGCAGGCATTCCAGGCATTGCGTCAGCTTGGCGCTATCACCGTGCAGGCGGTCCGGAAGGCCGGGTGTCACATCGACCTTGAAGTCCAGCAACTTGCTCAGGGCATTGCCCTCGAACTGCACGCGCAAGGCTTCGATCACGCTGCGCAAACTGAACGACGCCGCGCTGGCCGAAAGCCTGCCGGCCTGCAACTCGGTCAACGTGAGGATGCCGTTGACCATGCGCATCATGTCCCGGGCAGATCCCGCCGCTGTTTGCTGGTACTGCTCCAGCTCCGGATCCATCTCGACGGTTTGCATCAGCTCCAGCGAACCGATGACCCCGTTCATGGGCGTGCGCAACTCGTGGGTCAGGGTGGCGAGGAATTCGTCTTTGAGCCGGTTGCTGTGGGCCAGTTGCTGGTTCAGCACTTCGAGCTTCTGCCCGGCATCAAACAGGGTCTGCGCCTGCTGCTCGCGCATGGCATTGATGCGGTCGGCCAGCGCCAGGGACAGAAGTGCCACTTCGATGGCCGAACCGATCTGACTGGAATACATGGTCAGGAACACGTTTGGCAGGTAACCCAGGACCATCAGTGTGTTGATGATGCCGCCGAGCAAAAAGGCCGACCAGGCAATGATGAAATACCGCGCCACGCGCAAACCGCGCAGCCAGGCGAAGATCCCTGCGGCAAAAATCACCACGGTGAAAGTCAGCGCCAGGGCCGTGGCCAGGCGCAGGGCCAGGGCGTAGCTGGTCATGAGGGACAAACCAATGACCACTGCGCCAAACACAACCAGCGCCAGCAACAAGCGATCGAGCCAGCGACTGTGGGTGGCCGTCTGCAAGAAGCTGCGGGCGAACTGACTGCCAAACAACCCGGAACAGCCGATGAAGAACGGCGTGGCGGCATTGGCCCACCATGGACTGTCCGGCCAGAAATATTGCACGGCCGCACCGTTCACCGACAGTTGGTACAAGCCGAACGAGGCAATATAGAAGATGTAATAGAGGTAGCTGGTGTCCCGCACGCTCAGGTAGATGAACAGGTTGTAGACCAGCATCCCCAGCAACACACCGTAGATCAGGCCCAGCACGTACAGGCGCAGCGGTTGCTCTTCGAGGAACGCGGTACTGGACCACAAGGTCACCGGCGCCTGGATCGACCCCTCGCTTTGCAGGCGCAGGTACAGGGTTTGCGCCTGGTCGGGGGTGAAATCGAGATCGAACAGGTAATTGTTCTGGCGAATTTCGCGGGTGGAGAAAGGCAAGGCATCGCCGGTCTGGCGCACCAGTCGGTATTCGCCAGCAGCGTCGGGTAAATACAGATCCAGATGATCGAGGGGCGGGTAGGCCAGTTCCAGCAGCCAGGTTCTTTGCGCCGCTGGATTCTTCGGACGATAGTGCAAGTCGATTTTCAGCCAGAACGCTGAACGCGAATAGCCGGCGTTGAGGGTGGCATTATCGTGCGGCTTGAACCGTCCTGCGGCATCCTCGGCGCGGACGTCGGCAATGGTCGCTTGCCCGCCCGCGTCTTCGAACACTTGCAGGGTTCGGCCCAATGGCAGGCTTTGAGTGTTCTCGTCGAATTCGACTGCGCTCGCCAAAAGGGGCAAGCAGAGCAGCAACATCAGCAAATAGCGCATCTAAGCCCCAGCGTGGCCGGTCCGGTTATCTCAGGAAGCCCCTCATTCCCTTTGAGTAGACGTAAAACCGGTATTACCTGTTATTGATTTGGATCCACTCTAGCATAGCCGTTAGTGGCCAATGAACACCATTGAAAAATATACTCGAAAGGCTCTAGTACGGGCTTTGCAGCGCTATCTATTGAGCTAGAGCGGTTGCCCCCTCATGCCGACTGTGGGAGCGGCCCTGCTGCTACAGAGTCCACTGTCATGAGTCGAGTGACTGGTGGTAAGCTCGCGCACCATGAATATCTACAGCTCCCGCCCCGTTGTCCTCTGTCTCTCCGGCCACGACCCAAGTGGTGGCGCCGGCTTGCAGGCAGATATCGAAGCCCTGCTCGCCCAGGGTTGTCATGCGGCTCCGGCCGTCACCGCGCTGACTGTGCAAGACACGGTCAACGTCACTGATTTCCGCGTACTCGACCGAGCGTGGGTACTGGCCCAGGCCAACGCCGTGCTTAACGATTCCGAAGTCGCCGCCGTCAAGCTGGGCATGCTCGGTTCGCTGGAAATGGTCGACACCGTGGTCGAGCTGCTGCAGGCGCATCCGCACTTGCCGATGGTTTGCGACCCGGTACTGCGTGCGGGCGGCGGCGGACGCCTGGGCAAGGACGAAGTCGGCTACGCGATGCGCGAACGCCTGCTCCCACTGGCGATCATTGCCACCCCCAACCTGCCCGAAGCGCGCATCCTCGCCGAGCTCCCCGAAGGCACGGCAGACCAATGCGCGGAAAAACTGCTGCCCTACGTCAAGCATCTGCTGATCACCGGCGGTCACGGCGACGAGCAGGAAATTCACAACCGCCTGTACACACGCGACGGTCGCCGCGAAACCTTCACCTGCCAGCGTTTGCCCGGCAGTTACCACGGTTCCGGCTGCACCCTGGCCAGCGCCCTGGCCGGTCGTCTGGCGCAGGGTGAAAACCTCGTCAGTGCTGTGCAGACCGCGCTTAACTACACATGGCGCACCCTGCGTGATGCCGAGCAGCTGGGTAAAGGTCAATTTGTGCCACGCCGCCTGCCGCTGGATTTCTGTTCGTAACTTCCCATTAGTCATGCGGTGAGGCTTGTCCGATGAAACTACGTGGCCTTTACGCCATCACCGACAGCCAGTTGCTGGCCGGTAAATTCCTCTCGTACGTGGAGGCGGCGCTGGAAGGTGGCGTCACCCTGCTGCAGTACCGCGACAAGAGTACGGACGAAGCGCGGCGCCTGCGCGAGGCCGAAACCCTGCGGGATCTGTGCGACCGCTACAAGACCCGGCTGATCATCAATGACGATGCCGAGCTGGCTGCGCGCCTGAACGTTGGCGTACACCTCGGCCAGACCGACGGCCCGCTGACCCCGGCCCGCGCATTGCTGGGCCGCCAGGCGATCATCGGTTCGACCTGCCACGCGCAGATCAACCTTGCCGAGCAGGCCGCCAAAGAAGGCGCCAGTTACGTTGCCTTCGGTCGCTTCTTCAATTCCAGCACCAAACCCGGCGCGCCGACCTGCAGCCTCGAACTGCTGGATCAGGCTCGCAGCACATTGCATTTGCCGATCTGCGCAATCGGTGGCATCACCCTGGAAAACGCGGAGCCGCTGGTGGCCCACGGGGTCGATCTGCTGGCGGTGGTCCACGGCCTGTTTGGCGCCCAAAGCACGGCTGAAGTCACACGCCGCGCCCGCGCATTCAACGAACTGCTTTCCATTTAAGTCGCTTAAAATCTGATTTGAGAGTCCGATCATGTCTCGTTCCGAAACGCTATTTGCCAATGCCCAGAAACACATCCCCGGCGGTGTGAACTCGCCAGTGCGCGCGTTCAAGAGCGTTGGCGGTACGCCGCTGTTTTTCAAACACGCTGAAGGGGCCTACGTCACCGACGAAGACAATAAGCGCTACGTTGATTACGTCGGCTCGTGGGGCCCGATGATCCTCGGCCACAGCCACCCGGACGTTCTGGACGCCGTGCGCAAGCAGCTTGAGCACGGCCTGTCCTATGGCGCACCGACCGAGATGGAAACCCAGATGGCGGATCTGGTGTGCTCGCTCGTGCCTTCAATGGAAATGGTGCGCATGGTCAGCTCCGGCACCGAAGCGACCATGAGTGCCATTCGCCTGGCCCGCGGCTTTACCGGTCGCGACAGCATCATCAAGTTCGAAGGCTGCTATCACGGTCACTCCGACAGCCTGCTGGTCAAGGCCGGTTCCGGCGCCCTGACCCAAGGCGTGCCGAGTTCGGCAGGTGTACCGGCGGCATTTGCCAAACACACGCTGACTTTGCCCTTCAACGACATCGACGCCGTCGAAACCATGCTGGCTGAAGTGGGCCAGGACGTCGCGTGCATCATCGTCGAGCCGGTGGCCGGCAACATGAACTGCGTTCCTCCGGCACCGGGCTTTCTCGAAGGCCTGCGGACCCTGTGCGACAAGCACGGCGTGGTGCTGATTTTCGACGAAGTGATGACCGGTTTCCGCGTGGCACTGGGCGGTGCACAAGCGCATTACGGCGTGAACCCGGACCTGACCACCTTCGGCAAGATCATTGGTGGTGGCATGCCGGTTGGCTGCTTCGGCGGCAAGCGTGAAATCATGTCGCACATTGCACCACTGGGGCCTGTTTACCAGGCCGGTACGCTGTCGGGTAACCCGCTGGCAATGGCGGCGGGCCTGACCACCTTGCGCCTGATCAGCCGTCCTGGCTTCCATGCCGAGTTGACCGACTACACCAGTCGCCTGCTCGATGGCCTGCAACAACGCGCCGATGCAGCCGGTATCCCGTTCGTGACCACCCAGGCCGGCGGCATGTTCGGCCTGTACTTCAGTGGTGCCGATGACATCGTGACCTTCGACGACGTAATGGCCAGCGATGCCAAACTGTTCGGGCGTTTCTTCCACCTGATGCTCGAAGGCGGCGTGTACCTGGCGCCAAGCGCATTCGAAGCCGGTTTCACCTCCATCGCCCATGGCGAAGCCGAGTTGAAACTGACGCTGGATGCCGCTGAACGTGCATTCGCTGCCTTGAAGTAATGCCGTGCCGCTGACGTTGGCGATTGCCAGCGTCAGTATTCCCTGCATCCGCGCCCCTTTTCCTGCTCATCTGCCAGGTTTTTCCCGCAAAGTGGGTTATATATTTCCCTCGCAGCAGAAAAACGAGTAAAGACTTTGTAAGGATGGCCCTGCTTATTTCATAATGCGCGCTTATTGGATCCCCTCGATGGGTCCGCGCGCCCTTCAGAGGTAAGTCGATTCCCATGAACCGCACCGGCCGCGCCCTTGCACTGGGCTGCCTGTTGCTCCTTCAGCCCTTGCTTGTACAAGCAGGCGGCAACTCGTTGTTAATCCCAGCGATGGGTCGCTGCACCCTCAATACTCAGCCGCAGGACTTGGCCCAGGCGCTTGCTGCCTGCCAGAAAGCCTCGGATGAAGGGGATGCACAGGCGCAATACGAGTTGGGTGAGTTCTACTACGACGGCAAAAATGCGCCGCGCGACCTCAATCAAGCCCTGAGCTACTTCGAAAAAGCCTCACTGCAAGGCCACGCCCAGGCGCAATTCAAGCTCGGCACCATGTTCTTCCACGGCGAAGGTGTGCCGGCCAACAATGTCCAGGCGTATATCGTGCTGAAGATGGCGGCGGTCAATGGCGCGGAGGATGCGCTGGACACTGCCGACGAGGTGGCCGAGAAGATGCCGCGTGAAGAGCTTGAGGTGGCCACTCAGGTGCTCGGGCAGATTTTCCGCAAGTACTTGATGGAATTGCAAAGCGCGGATGGGCGAACGCCGTTTTCGCCACTTCCCTGATTTTTGCTTCTATCTGACGACCCCATCGCTGGCTTGCCAGCGATAAGGTCGACGCGGTCTCGAAGGCTTACTTGTCCGGCATCGGCATCGGAAACGGCATCACATTGCCGACCGCGCCACGGGCTTCGCTGATTTTTGGCGTACCCAGGCGCTCGACTTCATCGATGCGCACAATCGAATGCATCGGCACAAAACTGCGTACCACACCCTCGAACTGAGCCTTGAGCTTCTCTTCGCTCGGATCGACGACCACTTGCGTGCGCTCGCCAAAGACGAATTCTTCCACTTCCAGGAAACCCCACAGATCACTTTGGTAGATCTGTTTGGCATACATTTCGTACACCTGGCCCTGGTTGAGGAAAATCACCTTGTAGATTGGAGCTTCACGTTTGGTCATGGTGGGCGAGCAACACATCGGGGGATAAAAATGAGGGCGCGAACTATAGCATAGCCGCCGGACGCACAGCGGTAGGAACATGGGACCATGTTCCCTATAATGCGCGGTTCTTTGAATCACGTGATGACTCTGTCCATGGCCAAGAAGCTTTACATCGAAACCCACGGTTGCCAGATGAACGAGTACGACAGCTCGCGCATGGTCGACTTACTGGGTGAACACCAGGCCCTGGAAGTCACCGCTCGCGCTGAAGATGCCGACGTGATCCTGCTCAATACCTGCTCGATCCGCGAACGTGCCCAGGACCGGGTGTACTCCCAGCTCGGCCGCTGGCGCGAATTGAAACTGGCCAACCCGGACATGGTGATCGCCGTGGGCGGTTGCGTGGCGAGCCAGGAAGGTGCGGCCATTCGCGACCGCGCGCCCTATGTCGACGTAGTGTTCGGACCACAGACATTGCACCGCCTGCCAGAAATGATCGACGCCGCGCGTGCCACCAAGTTGCCGCAAGTCGACGTCTCCTTTCCGGAAATCGAAAAATTCGACCACCTGCCCGAGCCGCGCATCGACGGCCCAAGCGCCTACGTGTCGGTGATGGAAGGGTGCAGCAAGTACTGCACTTTCTGCGTGGTGCCTTACACCCGCGGCGAAGAAGTCAGCCGCCCGTTCGACGACGTGATCGCCGAGATCATCCACCTGGCCGAAAATGGCGTGCGTGAGGTGACCCTGCTGGGCCAGAACGTCAACGGCTATCGTGGCGCCACTCACGACGGACGCCTGGCCGACCTGGCCGAGCTGATCCGAGTAGTTGCGGCTGTCGATGGCATCGACCGCATCCGCTACACCACTTCACACCCGCTGGAGTTCTCCGACAGCCTGATCCAGGCCCACGCCGAAGTACCGCAACTGGTCAAACACCTGCATTTGCCGGTTCAGTCGGGTTCCGATCGGATTCTCTCGGCGATGAAGCGCAACCACACGGCGCTGGAGTACAAATCCAAGCTGCGCAAATTGCGTGCAGCCGTTCCGGGAATTTGCATCAGTTCGGACTTTATCGTCGGTTTTCCGGGCGAAACCGAAAAAGATTTCGAGCAGACCATGAAGCTGATCGAGGACGTCGGTTTCGACTTCTCCTACTCGTTCGTCTATAGCCAGCGCCCGGGCACGCCGGCAGCCGACCTGGCGGACGAGACGCCGGAAGCGTTGAAAAAAGAGCGCCTGAACGCTTTGCAACATCGCCTGAACCAGCAAGGTTTCGAAATCAGCCGACAAATGGTCGGTTCGATCCAGCGGATCCTGGTCACCGATTATTCGAAAAAGGACCCTGGCGAACTGCAAGGCCGCACCGAGAATAATCGTATCGTCAACTTCCGTTGCGACAATCCAACCCTGATTGGCCAGTTTGCCGACGTGCACATCGATGCCGCACAGCCGCACTCACTGCGGGGCTCGTTGATCCAGTAGCAAGTATCCGAGGCATTGAAGACTTTGTGGGAGCTGGCTTGCCAGCGATAGCGGCGTAACTGGCAACATCTTCGCTGGACTTGATGGCCTCATCGCTGGCAAGCCAGCTCCCACAGTGGACCGAGTTGATCATAAGAATGAGCTCATCCATTTAAGAGCTTTCGCACCCAGCCCACTGGCGTTATCCTTGATTTCATCCTAATTGCCCCAGGGCGGCTAAATACGACCTTGAACGCACCTATCGAACCACATCGCTTTATCCTCGAGCCCTTTGAGGCTCGCCGCTTCGCCAATCTGTGCGGGCAATTCGACGAGCATCTGCGCTTGATCGAACAGCGCCTGACAATCGAGATCCGCAACCGCGGGAACCAGTTCGAGCTGATCGGCGACCCTAAACACACCACCTCCGCGGAAAACCTGCTGCGCCGCCTGTACCGGGAAACCAAGGGTACCGAGCTGTCGCCAGACATGGTCCACCTGTTCCTGCAGGAATCGGCCGTCACAGAGCTGGATAACGTGTCCCCGTCCGAACCGTCCGTCGCCCTGCGCACCAAAAAAGGCATGATTCGCCCTCGCGGCTTGAATCAGTTGCGCTACGTGAAGGAAATCCTCGGCAACGACATCAACTTCGGCATCGGCCCCGCCGGTACCGGCAAGACTTACCTGGCCGTTGCTTGCGCAGTAGATGCGCTGGAACGGGAGCAAATCCGCCGCATCCTGCTGGTTCGTCCGGCGGTTGAAGCGGGCGAAAAGCTCGGTTTCCTGCCCGGCGACCTGTCGCAGAAGATCGACCCTTACCTGCGCCCGCTGTACGACGCGCTGTACGAAATGCTCGGCTTCGAATACGTGGCCAAGCTGATCGAACGCCAGGTAATCGAAGTCGCACCGCTGGCCTACATGCGTGGCCGCACGCTCAATAACAGCTTCATCATCCTCGACGAAAGCCAGAACACCACCGTCGAGCAGATGAAGATGTTCCTGACCCGGATCGGCTTCGGCTCCACGGCAGTCATCACCGGTGACATCACCCAGGTCGACCTGCCAAAGGGCACCAAATCCGGGCTGCACCACGTGATCGAGGTGCTCAAGGACGTGCCAGGCATCAGTTTTACCCATTTCATGCCCAAGGACGTCGTGCGCCATCCGCTGGTGCAACGCATCGTCGAAGCCTACGAGCGCTTTGAAAACCGTGTGGCCGACGAAGCACCGAAGGACAGCCGCCGCGATGCTTGAGCTTGATCTGCAACTGGCTACCCAGGCGCCTGTTCCCAGCGAAGCCGAGTTCCGCCAATGGTGCGAGCTGGCCCTGCGCCAACGCACTGCCGATTCCGAAATGACCATTCGCCTGGTTGACCAGGAAGAGGCGCGCGAGCTGAACCACACCTGGCGGCAGAAAGACTATGCCACCAACGTGCTGTCGTTTCCGGCTGACGTGCCTGACGAGTTCCTCGATATACCGCTGCTGGGCGATCTGGTGATCTGCGTGGCGGTGGTCGAGCGCGAGGCCGCTGAACAAGGCAAGGAACTAAAGGCCCACTGGGCGCATCTGGTGATTCATGGCTGCTTGCATCTGTTGGGTTACGACCATATAGATGACGACGAAGCCGAAGAAATGGAAGCGCTGGAACGAACGTTGCTTGCCGAGTTGGGTCATCCGGACCCGTACGCGGACGACGAAACACAAACATCCCCTATCGTTACAACAAAGGATTCAGAGTAATCGCTATGAGCGAAGATCGATCGAGCAACGGGCAGAAGTCATGGCTGGGTAAGCTCACCCAGGCTTTTGCCCACGAGCCGAAAAACCGCCAGGAGCTCCTCGAGCTTTTGCGTGATGCCCACCAGAACAAGTTGCTGGACAGCGAAGCGCTGGCCATTGTCGAAGGCGCCATCCAGGTCGCTGACCTGCAGGTACGCGACATCATGGTCCCGCGATCGCAGATGATCAGCATCAAGGCGACCCAGACACCCCGCGAGTTCCTGCCTGCCGTGGTCGATTCGGCCCACTCCCGCTACCCGGTGATCGGCGAAAGCCACGATGACGTGATGGGCGTGTTGCTGGCCAAGGACCTGCTGCCGTTGATCCTCAAGGAGAACGGCGACAGCTTCAACATCAAGGATCTGCTGCGCCCGGCCACTTTCGTGCCGGAGTCCAAGCGCCTTAATGTGCTGCTGCGCGAATTCCGCGCCAACCACAATCACATGGCCATCGTGATCGACGAATACGGCGGTGTCGCGGGCCTGGTGACCATCGAAGACGTGCTGGAACAGATCGTTGGCGACATCGAAGACGAGCACGACGTCGAAGAAGACAGCTACATCAAGCCACTGCCCAGCGGTGACTTCCTGATCAAGGCCCTGACGCCGATCGAGAACTTCAACGAGTTCTTCGACAGCGAGTTCTCCGATGACGAGTTCGACACCGTCGGCGGCCTGGTGATGAGCGCGTTCGGGCACTTGCCAAAACGCAACGAAATCACTGAAATCGGCCCTTACCGCTTCCGCATCCTGAACGCCGACAGCCGTCGAATTCACTTGCTGCGCCTGACACCCATTGCTCGCTAAGGATTGAAATGCGCCGTCTGACCGCCCCCGGCTGGCCCGGTAACCTGCTGGCCGTGGCGGCCGGTGCACTCACCACCCTGGCCCTGGCGCCGTTCGATATCTGGCCGCTGGCATTGCTGGCGGTCGGCTTTTTCTACGCCGGCTTACGCCAACTGACTCCACGCCAGACCTTGGGCCGTGGCTGGTGCTTCGGTTTTGGCCTGTTCGGTGCCGGTACCAGCTGGATCTATTACAGCATCCACCACTTCGGTGGCGCCTCGGTGCTGCTGGCCGGGTTCCTGATGCTGATCTTCACGGCGGCGATCGCCTGGTTCTTCGCGCTGCCCGCGTGGATCTGGGCGCGCTGGCTGCGCCGTAATGAGGCGCCGCTGGCTGACGCCCTGGCATTCGCCGCGTTGTGGGTCGCCCAGGAAGCCTTCCGGGGCTGGTTCCTCACCGGTTTCCCGTGGCTCTACTCCGGTTACAGCCAGCTCGACGGGCCTCTGGCCGGGCTCGCGCCTGTGGGCGGGATGTGGCTGATCTCCTTTGCCCTGGCCCTCACGGCGGCGCTTATCTGTAACGGCCTGCGCCTGGTCCGCACTGGACACAAATGTTTCATGGCGGTGGGCGTATTACTGCTGGCTGGCCCGTGGGTGGCAGGCATTGCACTGAAGGAACACGCCTGGACCAGCCCCTCGGGCGCGCCGCTGAGTGTTGCCGCGATCCAGGGCAACGTCGAACAGAGCATGAAGTGGGACCCGGCGCAGCTGAACGCTCAGCTTGCCCTGTATCGCGACATGAGCCTCAGCTCCAAGCGGGTCGACCTGCTGATCTGGCCGGAAACCGCGGTTCCGGTACTCAAGGAATCCGCCGAAGGCTACCTGAACATGATGGGCAAGTTCGCGGCCGAGCGTGATTCTGCGCTGATTACCGGCGTGCCGATCCGTCAGGAAGTTCACCACCAGAAACGCTTTTACAACGGCATTACCGTGGCCGGTGAAGGCGACGGGACCTACCTCAAGCAGAAACTCGTCCCGTTCGGTGAATACGTGCCGCTGCAGGACATCCTGCGCGGGTTGATCGCGTTCTTCGACCTGCCGATGTCCGACTTCGCACGCGGCCCGGCCGATCAGCCACTGCTGCAAGCCAAGGGTTATCAGATTGCGCCGTTCATTTGCTACGAAGTGGTGTATCCAGACTTCGCCGCCGACCTGTCGGCTCGCAGCGACCTGCTGCTGACGATCAGCAACGACACCTGGTTTGGTACGTCCATCGGCCCGCTGCAACACTTGCAGATGGCGCAGATGCGCGCACTGGAGGCCGGTCGCTGGATGATTCGCGCGACCAACAATGGCGTCACCGGACTGATCAACCCATTCGGCCAGATCACCGCACAGATTCCGCAGTTCGAGCGCGGCATCCTGTATGGCGAAGTGGTGCCGATGCATAACCTGACGCCTTACCTGCAATGGCGTTCGTGGCCCTTGATCGTGGTGTGTGTGTTGTTGTTTGGCTGGGCGCTGGTGGCGAACCGGATGGCCAAGACCGTTTAATTTAATTGTGATGCCTTAAAAGATCGCAGCCTCGTTTCACTCGACAGCTCCTACCGGGTGACACGCCGCTGCGATCTTTTGATCTTCAACGGTAAAACAACGAATACCCCACCTGTCCTACCGCCTCGTTCACCAACTGCCCGCTCTGCCAGATCGACTTGAACTCCGGCATCCAGCCGCCCAGCGGTCGCGCGTTATCCCCACCGAGAAACCCCACCGGCGCAGGCACCACCTCGAATCCGGCTTTCTGGAAACTCCAGACCGCCCGCGGCATGTGGGCCGCCTGGGTTACCAGCACCACGCGCTTGATCCCCTGGGGCAGCAACATGCTGGCGCTCATCTGCGCGTTCTCCCAGGTCGTGCGGCTGAGTCCTTCCTGCCAGCGTACGGTCACCCCGAAATCGTCCAGCATCGAATCCGCCATCAACCTGGCTTCGGAAGGTGGGGTGCCGTAATGCAAGCCGCCACTGGTGAGCACCGGCAACCCCGACGCCTTGGCCAGGCGCGCGGCATAACGTTGCCGCTCCAGCCCGATACCTGTCGGCTGATCGGCGCCCCATGCCGGGTCACCACGCTCGCGCCCTGAACCCAGAACCACGATGGCATCGGCACGCTGGCCAAGTGTCGCCCACTCTTCACATGTCAGCGGCGGCACGCGCTCCAGGGCATTGGCACTCCACTGCACGACAATCGGCAGGCTCATCAGCCAGAAGCCCCCCAGGCCCAACGCAAAGCACAGGCCAGCCAGTCGTGGCCGGGTGCGGCGCAGCCACCAGCCAAGGGCCAGCAAAAGCAACAGGATGCCGGGCGGCAAGAGAAGTTGTTTCACGAAATAACGAAAAGGCATCGAGCATCTCCAGAGATGCCCGAAGCCTAAGAGGGTTGACGCAATGCGACAACTAAATCGAAAGGACTAGACTGCTTCATTGCCTGAAATACGGCCGGAGCCTTATTTATTTGAATTGCAGCGACCGAACCTTTACCGCGTCCCTGCCAGGTACCTTGTCCTTGAGCCAGATGATTTTGGCCGAGCGCGGTGCGTCAAGCTGCTTCACTGCTTCTGACAGGCATCCGTGTGTTTCACGTTCACTGCGGTCCAGATACGCTTTTACCAAGGCAAATTCTGCGGGGCTCAGGCCACGCAGTTCCAACTCGAGGGGGCGCTCATCGCGCAGCCGGTCAGCGGTTTTAGCAGCGTCCAGGGCGATCCCCAGACGATCGATCAGTCGTTCATACAGCTGCGGTTTCGTGACTTTTTGCTGTGACTCAACCATCCCTCACCTCATTGAAGATAAGTCTTGCTCCCCATTTAGAGCTTAGCTTCCATCACCAAACCGGCTAAGCGCCGCGACCAACGGCCCTCGGCGGGCAAATCGGGCGGCGCCTGCGTGCAATCAGGGTTTCCCTCGGCAGAGCGCGGTCATGTATGCTACGGCGCTTCCTGTAACTCCACTTCCAGCTCGCCTGGACAGCGAAACGTCGAATTGGCGAGTTCACCGTCCAGCATTGCAACGAAGAGGATTAGGCCACCCCTATTCAGTTCAAAAGTAGCCATGCACGAACAATATCAGCCCCGTGAAATCGAAGCCGCCGCCCAGTCATTCTGGGACGAGCAAAAGTCCTTTGAAGTCAGTGAACAGCCAGGCAAGGAGACTTTCTACTGCCTGTCGATGTTCCCTTACCCTAGCGGCAAGCTACACATGGGGCACGTGCGCAACTACACCATCGGCGACGTGATCTCCCGCTACCAGCGCATGCAAGGCAAGAACGTCCTGCAACCCATGGGTTGGGACGCCTTCGGCATGCCGGCGGAAAACGCCGCGATGAAGAACAACGTGGCTCCCGCCAAGTGGACCTACGAAAACATCGCCTACATGAAGAACCAGCTGCGCAGCCTGGGCCTGGCGGTGGACTGGTCGCGTGAAGTGACCACCTGCAAGCCCGATTACTACCGCTGGGAACAATGGCTGTTCACCCGCCTGTTCGAAAAAGGCGTGATCTACAAGAAAAGCGGCACCGTGAACTGGGACCCGGTCGACCAGACCGTCCTGGCCAACGAACAGGTGATCGACGGTCGCGGCTGGCGTTCCGGCGCGCTGATCGAAAAACGCGAAATCCCGATGTATTACTTCAAGATCACCGCCTACGCGGATGAACTGCTCGAGAGCCTCGACGAGCTGACTGGCTGGCCTGAACAGGTCAAGACCATGCAGCGCAACTGGATCGGCAAATCCCGCGGCATGGAAGTGCAGTTCCCTTACAACGTCGACTCCATCGGCGAAACCGGCGCGTTGAAAGTCTTCACCACCCGTCCGGACACCCTGATGGGCGCAACCTACGTGGCCGTGGCCGCCGAACACCCTCTGGCGACCCTGGCGGCACAGAACAACCCTGAGCTGCAGGCGTTCATCGCCGAATGCAAAGGCGGCAGCGTGGCCGAAGCCGACGTCGCCACCCAGGAGAAAAAAGGCCTGCCGACCTCGTTGTTCGTCGAGCACCCGCTGACCGGTGAGAAACTCCCGGTATGGGTCGCCAACTACGTGCTGATGCACTACGGCGACGGTGCGGTCATGGCTGTTCCGGCCCACGACGAGCGTGATTTCGAGTTCGCGACCAAGTACAACCTGCCTATCAAGTCCGTGGTGCGCACCAGTTCCGGCGACACCAACCCGGCGCCATGGCAGGACGCCTACGGCGAGCACGGCATGCTGATCAACTCCGGCGAGTTCGACGGCCTGGACTTCCCGGGCGCGTTTGACGCCATCGAAGTCGCGCTGATCAAGAAAAACCTCGGTGCCTCGCGCACCCAGTTCCGCCTGCGCGACTGGGGCATCAGCCGTCAGCGCTACTGGGGCTGCCCGATCCCGATCATCCACTGCCAGTCTTGTGGTGACGTGCCGGTTCCGGAAGATCAACTGCCTGTCGTATTGCCCGAAGACGTGGTCCCGGATGGTGCAGGTTCACCTCTGGCGCGCATGCCCGAGTTCTACGAGTGCAACTGCCCGAAATGCGGCCAGCCGGCCAAGCGCGAAACCGACACCATGGACACCTTCGTCGAGTCCTCGTGGTACTACGCCCGCTACGCCTCGCCGCACTATGAAGGCGGCCTGGTGGAGAAATCCGCCGCTGACCACTGGTTGCCGGTGGATCAGTACATCGGCGGCATCGAGCACGCCATCCTTCACCTGCTGTACGCGCGCTTCTTCCACAAGTTGATGCGTGATGAAGGCCTGGTGAGCTCCAACGAACCGTTCAAGAACCTGCTGACCCAGGGCATGGTGATCGCGGAGACTTACTATCGTCGCGAAGCCAATGGTGCCTACACCTGGTTCAACCCGGCGGACGTCGAACTCGAGCGCGACAGCAAGGCCAAGGTTATCAGCGCCAAGCTGATCGCCGATGGCCTGCCGGTGGAAATCGGTGGCACCGAGAAGATGGCCAAGTCGAAGAACAACGGCGTCGACCCACAGTCGATGATCGACCAGTTCGGCGCAGACACCTGCCGCCTGTTCATGATGTTCGCCTCGCCACCCGACATGAGCGCGGAATGGTCCGACTCTGGCGTGGAAGGTTCGCATCGCTTCCTCAAGCGCGTCTGGCGCCTGGCTCAAGGCCATGTCATTCAAGGCTTGCCGGGCAAACTGGACGTCGCCGGCCTGAACGACGAGCAGAAGGTCATTCGCCGCTCGATCCACCTGGCTATCAAGCAGGCCAGCCACGACGTCGGCCAGAACCACAAATTCAACACCGCCATCGCCCAGGTGATGACGCTGATGAACGTGTTGGAAAAAGCCCCGCAAGTGACCGAGCAGGATCGCGCCCTGGTGCAGGAAGGCCTGGAAGCCGTGACCCTGCTGCTGGCTCCAATCACTCCGCACATCTGCCACGAGCTGTGGAATCAGCTCGGTCACCCGGATGCGGTGATCGACGCCGGCTGGCCGGTGCTGGACGAAACCGCGCTGGTGCAGGACAGCCTGACGCTGGTTATCCAGGTCAACGGCAAATTGCGTGGGCAGATCGAAATGCCGGCCAGCGCGACTCGCGAAGAAGTCGAAGCCGCTGCCCGCACCAACGAGAACGTGCTGCGCTTCGTTGACGGCCTGACTATTCGTAAAGTGATCGTAGTGCCCGGGAAACTGGTCAATATCGTCGCCAGCTAATTGGACCAGGCGCCAGGTGAGCCTGGCGCCGAGTAAAACCTTTCGGGCCGCACAGTCGGCCCACCTGGTTTCAAGGGGAACAACAAGATGATCAAACGCAATTTGCTGGTGATGGGCCTTGCGGTCCTGTTGAGCGCCTGCGGTTTCCAGCTGCGTGGTACTGGTACGACTGAGCTGGCGATCAAGGAACTCGACCTGAGCGCACGTAATGCCTACGGCCCTACCGTGACCCAGATGCGCCAGGTGCTCGAAAGCAGCGGCGTCAAGGTTATCGCCGGCGCGCCGTACAAGCTGATCCTGACCAACGAGCAGGAGAGCCAGCGCACTCTCAGCTATGCAGGTGCCGGCCGCACTGGCGAGTACCAGCTGACGACCGTGCTTGAGTACGATATCCGTGGCCAGCGTGATCGCGAGCTGCTGAGCGACAAGATCGAAGTGCAGAAGGTGTTCATCCACGACGGCAACAACCTGGTGGGCTCCGAGCTGGAAGCCGATGATGCGCGCAAGGAAATCCGTCGCGATCTGGTCCAGCGCATGATGTTGCGCCTGCAACAACTCACCCCGGCCCAATTGGATAAGATGCAGCAGACTGCGGACGCCAAGGCCCAGGCTGAGGCCGCCGCCATGGAAGCGGCGCAGAAAGCCGAGGCGGAGACGCCACGTCAATCGCCCGTTGAACTGCCGCAGCAGTAAGACCTGCGGGGCGCCCAGGCGCCCCGCTCGCCCTTTCCCATGAAACTCGCCCCCGCCCAACTCGCCAAACACCTGCAAGGCAACCTCGCGCCGGTCTACATCATCAGCGGCGACGACCCTCTGCTGTGCCAGGAAGCCGCCGACGCCATCCGCGCTGCGGCTCGCCAACAGGGGTTTGATGAGCGCCAGGTATTCGCCGCCGACGCCAGTTTCGACTGGGGCACCTTGCTGCAAGCAGGTGCCAGCATGTCGTTGTTCGCTGAAAAACGCTTGCTTGAACTGCGCCTGCCGTCGGGTAAACCCGGCGACAAGGGCGCTGCCGCTTTCATCGAATATTGCTCGCGACCTGCCGAAGACACAGTACTGCTGATCAGCCTGCCCAAGCTGGACGGCAGCGCACAGAAAACCAAGTGGGGCAAGGCGTTGGTCGAAGGCCAGCACACCCAGTTCGTGCAGATCTGGCCGGTGGATGCCAACCAGCTGCCCAGCTGGATCCGCCAGCGTCTGTCGCAGGCCGGGCTCTCCGCCAGCCAGGACGCGGTCGAACTGATTGCCGCAAGGGTCGAAGGCAACCTGCTGGCTGCCGCCCAGGAAATCGAAAAGCTCAAGCTGATGGCCGAGGGTGGGCAGATCACGGTGGAAACCGTGCAAGCGGCGGTGGCCGACAGCGCGCGTTTCGACGTTTTTGGCCTGACCGATGCGATTCTCAACGGCGAAGCGGCCCACGCACTGCGAATGCTTGAAGGCCTGCGCGGTGAAGGCGTCGAGCCACCGGTCATTCTCTGGGCCCTGGCGCGGGAGCTGCGTTTGCTCGCCAACCTGTCGCTGCAATACAGCCAGGGCGTACCACTGGACAAGGCATTCAGCTCGGCAAGACCACCGGTCTGGGACAAGCGCAAACCGCTCATGAGCAAGGCCCTGCAACGCTACTCGGCGCAACGCTGGGCGCAGTTGTTGCTCGAAGCGCAGCGTATTGATGCGCAGATCAAAGGTCAGGCAGCGGGCTCGCCATGGATGAGTTTGAGTCGGTTATCGTTGTTGATGGCTGGGCAGAGATTGTCGTTGCCTGCGGAATAAGATCAAAAGATCGCAGCCTTCGGCAGCTCCTACGGGTTGTTACTTTCGGGCGGCCTGAAAGGCAACCAACCGCTCAACATGTTAAGGTCTGCACCTGACTCGTTTTTCCCTGGACCTGTGCATGCCCCTTAGTCTTTCCCGTCGTTGGCCCCTGCGCCAACTGCTAGCTGCCTCCAGCCTCGTTATGCTTGTCGCTTGCGCGGAAAAACCCACCGCCGCCGACGCTCAACCGCTCCAGACCGTCCCTGTCGCAACAGCCCCTGCGGTCATTCCGCCGGTTGTCCCGACCGGTGAAAATCTTGACCTCCAGCCCACGCAGACGTTTGCCGACTGGCAGGCCGGTTTCCGCAAGGAAGCACTCGCCGCCGGGATCCGTGCCGATCTGTTCGATCGCACGTTCGCCAATGTCAGCCTGGACCCCAGTGTCATTCGCGCCGACCGCAGCCAGCCGGAGTTTTCCCGCCCGGTGTGGGAATACCTCGATGGCGCGCTTTCGCCCCTGCGGGTGCGCAAGGGCCAGACGCTGGTCAGCCAGTACGCCGACATCCTGCAAAGCATCGAGCAGCGCTATGGCGTTGACCGGCAGGTACTGGTGTCGGTCTGGGGCATGGAGAGCAACTTCGGGCAGTTCCAGGGCAGTAAATCGGTCATCAACTCCCTGGCAACCCTGGCCTACGAAGGCCGCCGTCCGGGCTTCGCCCAGGCGCAGTTGATCGCCGCGCTGCAAATCCTGCAACAGGGTGATATCGAACCCGAGAAAATGCTTGGTTCCTGGGCCGGGGCCATGGGCCAGACCCAGTTCATCCCGACGACCTACAACACCCACGCCGTGGACTTCGATGGCGACGGGCGCCGTGACATCTGGGGCAGCTCCGCCGACGCGCTGGCCTCCACCGCGCACTACCTGCAAAGCTCGGGATGGCAGAAAGGCCAGCCCTGGGGCTTTGAAGTTCAGCTGCCGACCGGTTTCAAATACGTCCTGGCAGACGGCACGCTGCGCAAGAGTGTCGCCGAATGGCGGCAGCTGGGCGTAACCCTGCCCGGTGGTGCCCAGGTTCCAGCAGGCTCAGAGCACCTGTCTGCCGCCCTGCTGCTGCCGGCAGGTTACCGTGGCCCGGCCTTCCTGGTGCTGGATAACTTCCGCGCGATTCTCAAGTACAACAACTCGTCGTCCTACGCCCTGGCCGTCAGCCTGCTGTCAGAGCGGTTCAGCGGTGGTGGCCTGATCAGTGGTACCTGGCCCAAAGATGACATGCCGCTGAGTCGTACCGAGCGCATTGAATTGCAAAGCCTGCTGAGTGCACAGAACTACGACGCGGGCACCGCCGACGGGATCATAGGCGCCAATACGCGCAAGGCGATACGCAGTGCCCAACAGTCGTTTGGCTGGCCGGCGGATGGGTATCCGACGCACAAGTTGCTGGAAGGTTTGCGTAACCGCTAAAAGCTTCGCGGGCAAGCCCGCTCCCACAGGATCCAGGGCGTACGCAACATTCGCATTCAACCTGGTACTTGTGGGAGCGGGCTTGCCCGCGATGACTGACTATCAGTCCGTGATGATCTAAGACTTGATTACAACATCCTGCTCCAACACCAACGCCTTGCCCCCCGCATCGAGCTTCACCAACGCCCCCATCGGCAGCGTCAGGTTCGGATCACAATGCCCGCTGCGCCAACCGGCCAGTACCGGAATGCGTAAAGGCTCGAAAGTCTGCTTGAGCAACCGCTCAAGCGCAGCCGTCTCCCCCCCCGCCACATCGCCAACCAATACCCCGCGCAGCTGGCCCAGCGTGCCCGCCAGGCGCAGGTGCGTCAGCAGCCGGTCAATACGGTACAGCGGCTCGTTGATGTCCTCGATAAACAGGATGACGCCCTCGGCATCGATCGCGTAGGGCGTGCCCATGACGGCCGCGATCATCGACAAGTTGCCGCCGAGCAAGCGCCCGTGGGCAATGCCTGGCTCGATCGTGATCAAGGGGTAGGCCACCGGGTGAGTCAGTACACTCCCCGCCTTCACCTGCCCTCTAAGCATGTTGAAAAACGAGGACTCGGTCGGCCGCTTCCGGTCACCCAGCAGGTCGGCATTGAGCAGCGGCCCGTGAAAGGTCACAAACCCCGCGTATCGACTGATCGCCAGATGCAGCGCGGTGATGTCGCTATAGCCAATGAATGGCTTGGCATTGTTGCGCAACAGGTCGAAATCAATGCGATCGAGCAAGCGCGGGGTGCCGTAACCGCCACGCAAGCAAATGATCGCATCGACTTGCGGATCGGCAAACGCGGCGTGCAAATCCGCCAGCCGCCTTTCGTCGCTGCCGGCAAGGTAACCCTCCTTCTCGTAGACCCCGGGAAAAATCCGCAGCGCATACCCGCGAGCACGCATCCAGGCGGTGGCTTTGTCGGTGTCCAGAGGCGCAGGGCCGGCGGGAGCGATGACGCCGATCAGGCCCTCGGCAGGCAGCGCCGGGACAGGAGCGTGCGGACTGAGAACGTGGGTTGGTTTAACGGTCATCCATGAATCTCCCGGTGTGAAGGCGTCTTGCACCACAGTAGTCAGGAACGGGCACAAACAGAAGAGGGACAGCGCCCTCCAACTGCAGGAAAAAATCGCGGTGTGCCTTAGGCCAGGCAAAAAACAGCCCGCAAGCCGGACAAGCCTTGCGGGCTGTTTTACCAGCAGTTGATCAGGACGACATCAGCTCGGCCTTGACCAGCTTGGCCTGCTCGTCAGCGTGATACGAAGAACGAACCAGCGGGCCGGATGCGACGTTCTTGAAGCCCATCTTGTAACCTTCCTCGGCGAACCAGGCGAAGGTGTCCGGGTGCACGAAGCGCTGGACTGGCAAGTGGCTGCGCGACGGTTGCAGGTACTGGCCCAGGGTCAGCATGTCGATGTCATGTTCGCGCATGCGCTTCATCACTTCGATGACTTCTTCATCGGTTTCACCCAGCCCCAGCATCAGGCCGGACTTGGTCGGAATGTGCGGCATCATCTGTTTGAAGCGTTGCAGCAGGGTCAGCGACCACTGGTAGTCCGAGCCCGGACGCGCAGCCTTGTACAGGCGTGGCACTGTTTCCAGGTTGTGGTTGAACACATCAGGCGGCTCAGCCACAGTGATTTCCAGCGCCACGTCCATGCGTCCACGGTAATCCGGGACCAGGGTTTCGAGCTGCACATTTGGCGACAGCTTGCGAATTTCGCGGATGCAGTCGGCGAAGTGCTGGGCACCGCCGTCACGCAGGTCATCGCGGTCAACCGAGGTGATCACCACGTATTTGAGTTTCAGATCAGCGATGGCGATGGCCAGGCTTTGCGGCTCATTGACGTCCAGTGGCTTCGGACGACCGTGGCCCACGTCGCAGAACGGGCAACGACGGGTGCAGATGTCACCCATGATCATGAAGGTCGCCGTGCCGCCGGAGAAGCACTCGCCCAGGTTCGGGCAGGACGCCTCTTCGCACACGCTGTGCAGCTTGTGTTTGCGCAGCAGCGCCTTGATGCGGTCGACTTCCGGGGAAACCGGGATGCGCACGCGAATCCAGTCGGGCTTCTTCGGCAGTTCGGTGGTCGGAATGATCTTTACCGGGATGCGTGCAACCTTCTCGGCGCCGCGCAGCTTGACGCCGGCTTCAACCTTGGCACGCGGGGCCGGACGCTCGGTAACATCCAGCGTCGGGATCATGGTTTGCACTGCATCAGTAGTCATATCAGTCGATTCCGCCCGTTAGGGTCGTCTGCTCAGCATAGTCGAGGTGTTTGACGAGCTGCGCGCGCAGCCGGGCACTTACCTCGGCAAATTCAATCGATCCTGCGTGATCGCTCAGCTGGGTCATCGCCAGCCCGGCGTAGCCGCAGGGATTAATCCGTCGAAACGGCTCCAGGTTCATGTCCACGTTCAGGGCCAGGCCATGAAAAGAACAGCCGTGGCGAATGCGCAAACCCAGGGAGGCAATTTTTGCCCCGTTTACATACACACCCGGTGCATCCGGCTTGGCTGCAGCGGTAACGCCGTAGCTCGCCAGCAGCTCGATCAGGCAATGCTCCATGCGGGTGACCAGGTCACGCACACCAAAACCGAGTTTGCGTACATCGAGCAACAGGTAGGCGACCAACTGGCCGGGGCCGTGATAAGTCACCTGGCCACCACGGTCGACCTGCACCACCGGAATATCACCCGGCAGCAGCAGATGTTCAGCCTTGCCGGCCTGGCCCTGGGTGAACACCGGTGGGTGCTCGACCAGCCAGATCTCGTCCGCGGCATTGCAGCCACGTTCGTTGGTAAAGCGTTGCATGGCATGCCAGACCGGCTCGTAAGCCATCTGGCCAAGCTCGCGAAAGCCCAGCGTGCCAGACATCACAGCACCATGTGCACAAAACCGGTAGCGCGCAATTCGCTGTTGATGTCGTACAGCTGCTCTTGACCGGTAGCGATGATGTGCAGCTGGATGGTCGTGTACTTGCCGTTGGTGCTCTGGCGTTCGGCGAACGTCTTGAGGTCAACAGTGGCGTGCTTCTCAAGGATCGCGATGATCCTGTCCTTGAAACCTACGCCAGTATCGCCGATCACCTTGATAGGATAATCCGCGCAGGGGAATTCGATCTTTGGCGCCTTTACTTCGGTATCGGTCATGGCGTAACGGCCTCGTAAGCGTAAGCCGTGGTAACGAACATGGCCCCGCACCGGATTGGAACGGGGCCATGCAGGTCCACACTAAATCAGTTGAACAAGCCGTAGAAGAATAGACGGATGCTATCCCACATGCGACGGAAGATACCACCCTCGTCGACCGCGTCCAGTGCGATCAGGTCTGCGCTGTGCACAACCTTGTCGTCCAGTTTCACTTCGACTTTACCGATCACGTCGCCTTTGGCGATTGGCGCAATCAGTTGCGGGTTCATGGTCATGCTGGCGGCGAGCTTCTTCAGCTGACCTTTTGGCAGGGTCATGGTCAGGTCTTGAGCCAGGCCGGCCTTGACCTGGTTGGTGGTGCCTTTCCAGACTGGAGCCTGGGCCAGCTCGGCGCCTTTCTGATAGAAGGTCTGGGTTTCGAAGAAGCGGAAACCGTAAGTCAGCAGCTTCTGGGTCTCAGAGGCGCGAGCCACTTCGCTGTTGGTGCCGAAGACCACGGCGATCAGGCGCATGCCGTCACGTACAGCCGAAGACACCATGCAGTAGCCGGCTTCGTCGGTGTGACCGGTTTTCAGGCCGTCCACGGTCTTGTCGCGCCACAGCAGCAGGTTGCGGTTAGGTTGCTTGATGCCGTTCCAGAAGAACTCTTTCTGCGAGTAGATCGCATAGTGAGCAGGGTCTTCGTGGATGATTGCGCGAGCCAGCACGGCCATGTCGTGAGCCGACGAGTAGTGCTCCGGGTTCGGCAGGCCAGTCGGATTCATGAAGTGGCTGTTGGTCATGCCAAGGTCGGCCACGGTCTTGTTCATCATGTCGGCGAAGGCGTCTTCGCTGCCGGCGATGTGCTCGGAGAGCGCAACACTGGCGTCGTTACCCGACTGGATGATGATGCCGTGCAGCAGGTCACTGACCGTTACCTGGGAGCCGACTTTGATGAACATCCGCGAACCGCCGGTGCGCCAGGCGTTTTCGCTGACGGTCACCGGATCGTTTTCGCCGATCTGGCCACGACGAATTTCCAGGGTCGCGATGTACGCGGTCATCAGCTTGGTCAGGCTGGCCGGAGGCAGACGCTGGTCACCGTTGTTCTCGACCAGCACGTTGCCGCTGCTGGCGTCCATGAGTACATAGGATTTAGCCGCCAGTTGAGGTGGCGACGGCATCATCTCGACCGCGAAAGCGGCAGGCGAGATGAGCAGCGGGACTAGCAGGCAAAGGCGTTTGGCAAAGGTGGTGATGTTCATCCGTCTCTCGAAATCGCTAATGGGAACTGCCCAAAGGCAAAACTAATCAGACAGCACTCTAACGAGCTGTCGCGTGTTCAGTTGTTCACTCATAACCCTTGCCGGGCTTTTATTCTTCATCGAGCCAACAACCAGGCTCACCCCAAATCGCAAGTGAGCCTTCAATCAAGTACTACGTATTACTCGGCGGTGACCAGGCTCGGCGAACCGAGATTGGCCAGTCGCACGCTGTTCTGCACCTGCTGGATTTCACCCGGCGAGCCCATTGGCCCCAGGCGCACCCGGTGCAGGGTTTGCTGATTGCGCACTATCGAACTGATGAACACCGGAGCACTCACCATTCCGCTCAGCTTCGATCTCAGGAGCTCTGCAGCGTCCGGGTTGGCGAACGCGCCCACCTGCAGATACTGGCCAGAGGCTGGTGCAGAAGCGTTTTTTTTTGCATCGATCTGCACGGGCACTACGGCCGCCGCGTGTTGCTGTGGCGGCGGAGTCCATTGCTCCACCGTACCGGCCGAAGCCGTGATGACCGGTGCCTTGTTCTGGGCGATCTGCGGTTCATTGAGCATCAACGGCGCCGGACGCCCCTTGGCGGCCCACCATTGTTGCGGGTCGATACCCTCGACCTTGACGCGCGCGGTCCCGGTTTCGGCATAACCGAGCTTCTTGGCTGCCGCATAGGACAGGTCGATGATCCGGTCGGAGTAGAACGGCCCACGATCGTTGACTCGCAGCACCACTGATTTGTTGTTGTCCAGGTTGGTCACCCGAACGTAACTTGGCAGTGGCAAGGTCTTGTGGGCGGCACTCATGCCGTACAAGTCATAGACTTCGCCGTTGGCGGTGTTCTGGCCATGGAACTTGGTGCCATACCAGGACGCCGTGCCCGATGCCACGTAGCTCTTCGATTCCTGAATCGGGAAGTAGGTCTTGCCCAGCACGGTGTAGGGGTTGGCTTTGTAAGGACCGGTATGCAGGGTCGGCGTGGCATCCGGAATGCGCGATACGTCGACATCCCACCATGGCGCGCCGTCTTTGTGAGCGCGGTTGATGTCCAGGCCCGGCATGGTGCGCACAGCCGTGGTCGCAGGTTTTTGCGTAGGAGAACGGCTGGTCGAACAACTGGCGACCAGCACCGCCAAGGCACCGAATGCCATCAGCTTCAGGGGTTTATTCATAGGCAATGCCCGCATTACTTGACGCCCCGTGCTTGGACCAGCTGTTCAGACAGTTGATGTACGGCCATGGCATACATCACGCTGCGGTTATAACGCGTGATCGCGTAAAAATTCTTCAGGCCCATCCAGTATTCAGGACCTTGGTCACCTTCCAGGCGGAAAGCCGTGACCGGCATATCATCGCGCAGCGCATCATGACTCGACCACCCCAACGCTCGCAACTCCCCGACGGTTTTAGTCGGCTCGATGCCCGTGGTCAAACCCTCGTCCACCTGGTCGCCACGCGCATCGGCGCGACTGACAACGGGTTCTCCGGCCACCCAGCCGTGACGCTTGAAATAACTGGCGACGCTGCCGATTGCGTCGTCCGGGTTGGTCCAGATATTAATGTGACCATCACCGTCGAAATCCACTGCATAGGCGCGAAAACTGCTCGGCATGAACTGCGGCAGCCCCATGGCCCCGGCGTACGAGCCCTTGAGGGTCAATGGATCGACCTGTTCTTCCCGGGCCAGCAGCAGAAACTCGCGTAATTCCTTGCGGAAAAATTCGGCACGGGGAGGATAGTCGAAACCGAGGGTGGACAAGGCATCGATCACCCGGAAATTACCGGTATTACGGCCGAAAAAGGTCTCAACGCCGATAATCGACACAATCACCTGGGCTGGTACCCCGTATTCCTGTTCGGCACGCGCCAATACGGCTTCGTGCTGGCGCCAGAAGTCCACACCGCGGGCAATGCGCGCGTCGGAGATGAACATCGGGCGATACTCATTCCACTGCTTGACCCGCTCGGCAGGTTTCGAGATCGCGTCCAGAATCGACTGCTTGCGCTCGGCTTCGCGGAACACGCCCATCAGCTGCTCACCGGCGAAACCGTAGTCGCGGGTCATTTCACCGACGAACTCGGCCACCTGCGGAGTGCCTTCGTAATCGCCGGCCAGCGCTTGCTGCGCTGTGCCAAGGATGCCTACCAGGCCGACCCACGGCGCGTATCGAGTCGCCCAGCCACGCATTTCTTGCATTGAAATCTTCACCTTATTCAAACTTGCGCGATCCACTTACGATGGGTATGGATCGACATCAAAACCCCAAACGCTGACAGCAGTGTCACCAGCGAAGTTCCTCCGTAGCTAATGAACGGCAACGGCACCCCCACAACCGGCAACAGGCCACTGACCATACCGATGTTGACGAAAACGTAAACAAAAAACGTCATGGTCAGGGCACCGGCGAGCAATTTTCCGAACAATGTCTGGGCCTGGGCAGTAATGACCAGGCCCCGGCCAATCAGCAACAGGTAGATCAGCAGCAGCGCACAGATGCCCACCAGGCCAAACTCTTCGCCCAACACCGCAATAATGAAGTCGGTGTGGCTTTCCGGCAGGAAGTCCAGGTGCGACTGGGTACCCAGCAGCCAGCCCTTGCCGAACACCCCGCCGGAACCAATGGCGGCTTTGGATTGAATGATGTTCCAGCCGGTGCCCAGTGGATCGCTCTCAGGGTCGAGGAAGGTCAGGACGCGCTGTTTCTGGTATTCGTGCATCACGAAGTACCACATGGCGACGGATACCGGCACCGCAGCCGCAAGCACGCTGAGGATCCAGCGCCAGCGCAGGCCACCCATGAACAACACGAAGGCGCCCCCCGCCAGAATCAGCAGCGAAGTGCCGAGGTCGGGCTGGCGCACGATCAGGATGAACGGCAAACCGATCAGGAACAGGCTTACCGCCACGTGCTTGAGCTGCGGCGGCAAGGTGCGCCTGGACAGGTACCAGGCGATGGTCGCCGGCATCAGGATCTTCATGAACTCCGAAGGCTGGAAGCGGATGACCCCGGGAATGTTGATCCAGCGCGTGGCACCCATGGCGTTGTGGCCCATGACGTCGACCACCACCAGCAACAGCACGCCCAGCACGTAACCCACCGGCACCCAACGGGCCATGAAGCGCGGCTCGAACTGGGCGATGACGACCATGGACACCAGGCCGATGCCGAACGAGGTGGCCTGCTTGGCCAGCAGATCCCAGCTCTTGCCGCTGGCCGAATACAGCACGAACAGGCTGCCGGCCGCGAGGGTCAACAGCAGGATCAGCAACGGACCGTCGATATGCATGCGTTGCAGCAGCGTCGCACGGCGACGCATCACATCTTCACTGGAGAGGATGCGATCGAAATTACTCTTCACGGGCCGTAGCCTCCGCACTGGTAGGGCTGGCGTACTCGGCTTTCAGCCGACCGTCCTGGCCAAGGAGCCAGGCATCCATGATCTGACGGACCACTGGTGCCGCTACGCCGGAACCGGACTCGCCGTTCTCGACCATTACCGACACGACGATTTTCGGGTTCTCGGCCGGCGCGAAGCCGACGAACAGGGCGTGGTCGCGGTGACGCTCCTGAACCTTGGAGCGGTCGTACTTCTCGCCCTGCTTGATCGCGACCACCTGGGCCGTACCACTTTTGCCGGCAATGCGGTATTGCGCACCGATGGCTGCCTTGCGCGCGGTGCCCCTGGCACCGTGCATCACCTGCTGCATGCCGTGGTTGACCTTGGCCCAGTCCGACGGATCGCGCAGGATGATATCCGGCATCGGGTTTTCGTCCTTGGGTCTCTCGCCTTCGACCGTCTTGGCCAGGTGTGGACGCTTCCAGACGCCCTTGTTCGCCACCAGGGCCGTGGCTTGCGCCAGTTGCAGCGGTGTCGACTGCATGTACCCCTGGCCGATCCCCAGGATCAATGTCTCGCCAGGGAACCACGCCTGACGGCGGGTGGCGCGCTTCCACTCGCGGGACGGCATCAGCCCCGGCGATTCTTCGAACATGTCCAGCGAGACCTTCTGGCCGATGCCAAACTTGCCCATATAGGCCGACAGCCGATCGATCCCCAGCTTGTGGGCCAGATCGTAGAAATAGGTGTCGTTGGAGCGCATGATTGCCGTGTCCAGATCGACGAAGCCGTCACCGGAACGGTTCCAGTTGCGGTACTTGTGGTCGTAGTTTGGCAGCTGGTAGTAACCCGGATCGAACACCCGGCTCGATGCGGTCACCACGCCTGAATCCAGGCCGGCAATGGCCACGGCAGGCTTGATGGTCGAGCCCGGCGGGTACAGGCCGCGCAACACGCGGTTGAACAGCGGCCGGTCAATGGAATCGCGCAACTCGGCATAGGCCTTGAAGCTGATGCCAGTGACGAACAGGTTAGGGTCGAAACTCGGCTGGCTGACCATCGCCAGCACTTCGCCGGTGGCCGGGTCCAATGCCACCACGGCGCCACGCCGCCCGCCGAGTGCCGCTTCGGCAGCTTCCTGCAATTTGATGTCCAGGCTCAGGACAATGTCCTTGCCGGGAATCGGATCGGTACGCTTGAGCACCCGCAGTACACGGCCTCGCGCGTTGGTTTCGACCTCTTCGTAACCCACCTGGCCGTGCAGTTCGGGTTCGTAGAATCGTTCGATACCGGTCTTGCCAATGTGATGGGTGTCGCTGTAATTGACCGGATCGAGGGATTTGAGCTCTTTCTCGTTGATCCGCCCCATGTAACCCACCGAGTGCGCGAAATGCGCGCCCTGCGGGTAATGGCGCACCAGTTGCGCGACCACTTCCACCCCGGGCAGGCGGAACTGGTTGACCGCGATCCGGGCGATCTGTTCTTCCGAGAGTTCAAACAGGATCGGCACCGGCTCGAACGGCCGGCGCCCCTGTTTCATGCGCTTTTCGAATATCACCCGATCGTCCGGCGTCAGCTCCAGGACTTCGACGATCACATCGAGCACCTGCTGCCAGTCGCCGGAACGCTCGCGGGTCATGCTCAGACTGAAACTGGGCCGGTTGTCGGCGACAACGACGCCATTGCGGTCGAAGATCAACCCGCGAGTCGGAGGGATCGCCTGCACATGCACCCGGTTGTTTTCCGACAGGGTCGAGTGATACTCGTACTGAATCACCTGCAGGAAATACAGCCGCGCAATCAGCACACAAATCAGCGTCACCACCGCAATTGCCCCGAACACGACGCGGCCACGCACCAGACGGGCGTCTTTTTCGTGGTCCTTGATGCGGATCGGCTGGGGCATGAGGGCAAAGCTACTTGTGGTAAGGGTGGCCGGACAGCACTGTCCAGGCACGATACAGCTGTTCGCCGATCAGGATCCGCACCAGGGGGTGCGGCAGGGTCAACGGCGAGAGCGACCAGCGCTGATCTGCCCGGGCACAGACTTCCGGCGCCAGCCCTTCGGGGCCGCCGACCATGAAGTTTACCGTGCGCGAGTCCAGCCGCCAGCGATCGAGTTCGACCGCCAACTGCTCTGTACTCCAGGGCTTGCCGTGGACTTCGAGAGTGACAATCCGCTCGTTCGGGCCGACTTTAGCCAGCATGGCTTCGCCTTCCTGTCGGATGAAGCGTGCCACGTCGGCGTTCTTGCCACGGGTATTGAGCGGTATTTCCACCAGTTCCAGCGCCAGCTCGGATGGAAGACGCTTGGCATATTCATGCCAGCCTTCTTCCACCCATTTGGGCATGCGTGAACCGACGGCGATCAGTCGCAGTCGCACAGCGGTCCCTTATTATTGCTGGTCTTTGTTGAGCTTGGTGAAGTGCTCATGGGTGTTCTCTGGGCTGTGGTGTGCAGCGCTGGCCGAACGACTTTGCTCGGCACCGGCCCACAGGCGTTCCAGGTCATAGAACTGACGTGCCGAGGCAGTCATCATGTGTACGATGACGTCGTCCATGTCCAGCAATACCCAGTCGCTGTCGCCCTTGCCTTCTTCACCCAATGGCTTGACGCCCAGGGCTTTGACGGCTTCGCGGACCTTGTCCAGCATCGCGCCGATCTGGCGGTTCGAAGTACCGGTGGCGATGATCATGAAATCGGTGATGCTCTGCTTTTCACGAACGTCGATGACCTGGATGTCCTGGCCCTTCACGTCTTCCAGGGCTGCAACGGCAACCTTGACCAGCTCTTCACCGCGCAACTCCGGCCCGGTTGGCGCCTCTACTGGCAGAGGGGCGCTCTTGAATGTGCCTTTGCGCTTTACTTTAGCTACGTCTTTGTCAGTCATATAAAACTCGTTTTGCTCGTATGTTCGGGCGCTTCGCTACACGTGATCACGTGCCTTGAAGCTCGCCGTTTTTCAGTTCGACGCACGGTAGAGTCCGTGCGCATCGATGTAGGCCAGGACCGCGTCGGGCACCAGGAAACGTACCGACTTACCGCTGGCCAGCAGTTGACGGATCTGGGTGGCGGATACCGCGAGCGGCGTCTGCCAGACGAATGCAATCTGTCCGCTCGGCCCTTTCAGGGCCAGCGGGTCGCTCACCGAACGCGCTGCCAGCAGGTTGCGCAAGGCATCCGGCGGTTCGCTGTCGGCATCCGGGCGTTGCAGCACCAGGATGTGGCAATGCTGGAGTAACTCTTCCCAGCGATGCCAAGTGGGCAGGCCGCAAAATGCGTCCCAGCCCAAAAGTAGAAAAACCTGGTCCTCAGCGGCCAGTTCGGCGCGCATCAGCTCCAGGGTGTCGATAGTGTAGGACGGTTTGTCCCGCTGCAATTCGCGAGCGTCCACCACCAACGGTGCCACACCGGCCACCGCGCATTCGACCATTGCCAACCGGTCCTTCGCCGACACCTGCGGCGTACCGCGATGAGGCGGTCGGGCGCTGGGTGTCAGGCGCAATTCGTCCAGTGCCAGGGATTCGGCGACTTCCAGCCCACCGCGCAAGTGGCCGATGTGCACCGGATCGAACGTGCCGCCCAGTACGCCTATGCGTCGCGGGGCAGGCTCGTCGGGAGTGACCGGCGCTGTCAGGTCGAGGTCGCCCAAGTCAAACCGACGCCTGGCCGCGCAACTGGCCATCGCCGACCACGATATATTTCTCGCAGGTCAGGCCTTCCAGACCCACAGGTCCGCGGGCGTGCAGCTTATCAGTAGAAATGCCGATCTCGGCACCTAATCCATATTCAAACCCGTCGGCGAAGCAGGTCGGGGTGTTGATCATCACCGATGCCGAATCGACTTCGGCGACGAAACGTCGCGTGTCGGCGAGGCTTTCGCTGACAATCGAGTCGGTGTGATGGGAACCGTGCTGGTTGATATGTTCGATGGCCTGGTCCAGCCCATCGACTACGCGGATCGACAGGATCGGCGCCAGGTATTCGGTGTTCCAGTCGTCTTCGGTGGCCACGGCCGCATCGATGATCGCCCGGGTCCGGGCGCAGCCGCGCAGTTCAACGCCTTTCTCGCGGAACTGGGCGGCCATCGACGGCAGGAAATCCCCGGCAACGGCTTCATCCACCAGCAGGGTTTCCATCGCACCGCAGATGCCATACCGGTAGGTCTTGGCGTTGAACGCGATGCGCCGGGCTTTCGCCAGGTCGGCGTGAGCGCTGACGTAAACGTGGCAAATACCGTCAAGATGCTTGATCACGGGCACTCGCGCATCGCGGCTGACCCGCTCGATCAGGCCACGGCCGCCACGGGGCACGATGACATCGACGTACTCGGGCATTGTAATCAGGGCGCCGACTGCGGCACGGTCAGTGGTTTCGACCACTTGCACCACGGCGGCAGGCAACTCGGCCTCGGCCAGACCGCGCTGGATGCACGCAGCGATGGCGCGATTGGAGTGAATCGCCTCGGAGCCGCCACGCAAAATGGTCGCATTACCCGACTTGAGGCAAAGGCTGGCGGCGTCGATGGTCACATTGGGACGCGACTCGTAGATGATCCCGATCACCCCCAGGGGCACACGCATCTTGCCGACCTGAATACCGGAAGGCCGAAAGCTCATGTCGCGAATGGCGCCTACAGGGTCGGGCAAGGCCGCGACCTGGCGCAGACCGACGATCATCCCGTCGATACGCTCCGGCGTCAGGGCCAGGCGCTCCAGCAGCGCAGGCTCCAGACCATTGGCACGACCGGCCGCCAGATCCAGCTCATTGGCAGCGGCAAGCTCGACGCGCGCCGCGTCCAGCGCAGTGGCAGCAGCCTGCAGGGCGCGGTTTTTCTGCGCGGTGCTGGCACGGCCAATGACGCGAGAAGCTTCGCGGGCAGCGCGACCCAGGCGGGTCATGTAGTCAAGAACGGACTCAGTCATGGTCTGGAGTGGTCTTTGCTTGGTCTTGTTAAAGAGTAAAGCGGCAGATTATAGCTGTCGCGACCCGTGACTAACAGCGGTGACGGGCGGATGGTCGAAATGGACTTCAATTTGCCGACGTTCAGCCGTAATTAAGGTGCACATTGTTATCATCACGGCTCAATCAGCCCTGATAAACGCTGTTCATCATGACTAACCTGACTGTCCCATCCGTCGCCGCCCTCAAGCCCCACGGGCTTGCGGACGCTTTTTTCGACCGCGACGCACAGACGCTGGCGCGGGATCTGCTGGGCAAAGTTATCCGGCACCGGGTCGGTGGATTGTGGCTCAGCGCCAGGATCATCGAGACCGAAGCCTATTATTTCGAAGAAAAAGGCAGCCACGCCTCCCTCGGCTATACAGAAAAGCGTAAGGCTTTGTTTCTGGATGGCGGCCACATCTATATGTATTACGCCCGCGGCGGTGACTCCCTGAACTTCAGCGCCCTCGGGCCGGGCAATGCCGTGTTGATCAAGTCAGGCGTATAATACCCGTAAGATTTGACCTTATAGGGAGCGGCTTGTGGCACGGTTAATTTCATACCTTCGGATGTCTACAAGTGAGCAATTGCGGGGCTTTTCGCTTGAACGTCAGCGAAAGCTAATAGCCGATTTTGCCGCAAAAAATGACTTGTCACTAGAAAATAGTCACGTTCTTGAAGACATAGGCCATTCTGCCTTTTCCGATGATACGCAACAAAAAGAACTTACTAAATTCTTTGAAGACCTTGAAAAAGGTAAGTTTCAGGCGGGTGATGTGTTTGCACTAGAAAACATTGACCGGTTAACAAGACGTGGCCCTATTGATGCTTTAATGAAGGTTAACGCGATAATTTCAAAAGGTTTGAAACTCGCAATCATCAGTGATAAAGAACAAAAAATCCTTGAAGAAATTGATGTTTATACAATCATCACTTTATCAATTGATGCTACCCGTGCAAATGTCGAAAGCAAAAACAAAAGCGATAAAGGTCTAGAAAACTGGGCCTTAAAAAGAGAGCTTGCCGCCAGTCAGGGCGTAGCAATGACTGCACAAGCCCCAGCGTGGCTTGATACCCAAACCTTCGAAGTATTTGATGAAGAAAAACGAAAAGACATTAAACGTCGTCGATACGTTCTCAATCCTGAAAAAGCCGAAACGGTCAAACTCATCTTTGAACTTTTCCAGAATGGTAACGGCTCGTTAAAAATCAAGAACATCTTGAATGAAAGAAAAATCCCAACATTCAAAAACGTTGAGTATTGGGAACCTTCCATAATTTCTAAAATTTTGAGAAATCCGGCAACCT
>NZ_JZRI01000151.1:0-551 GCF_000952175.1 Pseudomonas sp. ES3-33
CATGACTGGGGTGAAGTCGTAACAAGGTAGCCGTAGGGGAACCTGCGGCTGGATCACCTCCTTAATCGACGACATCAGCTGCTCCATGAGCTCCCACACGAATTGCTTGATTCATTGAAGAAGACGATAGAAGCAGCTTTAAGCTCCAAGCTGATAGCTCCAAGCTAACAGTTGCGCGCTCGAAATTGGGTCTGTAGCTCAGTTGGTTAGAGCGCACCCCTGATAAGGGTGAGGTCGGCAGTTCGAATCTGCCCAGACCCACCAATTTTGTTATGGGGCCATAGCTCAGCTGGGAGAGCGCCTGCCTTGCACGCAGGAGGTCAACGGTTCGATCCCGTTTGGCTCCACCATATAACTGCTTCTGCTGTTAGAGTTTAGAAATGAATATTCCGGTGTGAATATTGATTTCTAGTCTTTGATTAGATCGTTCTTTAAAAATTTGGGTATGTGATAGAAAGATAGACTGAACGTTACTTTCACTGGTAACGGATCAGGCTAAGGTAAAATTTGTGAGTTGCTCTTAATTGAGTATTATCGAATTTTCGGCGAAT
>NZ_JZRI01000015.1:0-2684 GCF_000952175.1 Pseudomonas sp. ES3-33
AGATGTGTATAAGAGACAGATCTACTTTTGAAACCTTGAAAAAAAGCAGTGGCAATACGCTATATTAGAATCGACGTACAACGCAACCATATTTTCGCCGACTCACTGAGAGTCAAGGCGTGGTGCCACAGGTAAAAGGTTTTTGCGGTGCACTGCATGTCGGTCAGGGGTTCTAGGCGGGTCATTTTTTGCAATTCGAACACCTGGTGTGAGCTGAACTCTCCGAGGTGGTTTTGCACGACCTGGTACAGTGTGACCGGGTTGCCGTTGACCTTGTTGAAGGCTTCTACGTTTCGCTGCCTGAGCCCGTATGAAGTAGATCGTGGCACCGCCGGCTAAGACTTCGATGCGGCAGGCACGGAGCCAACTCTGTGGGCTGAGCATTAAAAATGCTGCAAAGGTAGGTGAGAGCGTGCGGGGAGCGCTTCACGCGATCAGCGAAACGCAGGTCATATCAAACACGGCCGGGCTCGAGTGAAGGGATTGGACCTTATCTAACCGGCAGCCATCGGTCCGGGCTGTGTGAAAACGTTTTAGAGCACGTTTGATAGTCGGAGCAGGAGCGAAAATCCCATTCCTATGTAGATTTAAGGTCTGCCAACTAACCAAATGCTGGCAGATATTACGTAACAACGCTTTCAGTATGCGATGCTGCTTGGCAAAGAATCGAACTACGATTGGGGGCGAGGCGGTGGTGGGAGCCGTTCAGGGGGATGCCTGTCGAGTCAACGCGAATCATGGAAAATTACCGCTTGAGGTCGAAAACAGTCCTTCCTGGCAGGCAGCTATCGACCCAGGCTGTGTGAAAACGTGTGCACCATTTTGTAGTCTGCGTTGCTACGTAAAATCTGCCAGCGCTTGGTTGGTCAGCAGCTCTAAAAATTGCATAGGATCGTGTTTTTCGTTGCGGTCCTGGTAAAGTTACCAAATTTTAATATTTAATCGTGACTCGATCTGGGCTTTGTCGATATTTATAAATATATCCTTTCTGTTTCCTGACTCGTATGTCACAAGGGATAATACTTCCCGATCTAAGTTGGAACACTCCAAAATTAGACTTCTTTCGAGCAGCGAAAGAAACTTTCTAAAATTCTTTTTGATTTTGAGAAGGTCCGACAATGTATCCCATCCTTCGATAATGGTTTCGGTGGCCATTACGGCGGACTGTACCGGGCTGAGACTAGGTTTAGCAGCGATGAACGGCAAGTGCTGCATTCCATGTTGAGATACGGAAGCCATAAACTTAGAGATATTAGCAAATTTCTCTAAACTGGCTTCTTGACTTTTGACTTTTTGTATAAAGGGGAAAAATTCTGCAGCCAAACGCTCGGATGCGTTATGAACTACATGGTAATGAAGAGAAGTCGGTTCCGAGACTATGATGAGAGGAGCGATATCCAGATTGGAGTCGAAAAAGGTTCGGACCAAAAAATTTGTAGGATGTACGTCGGCACTAATTTCCTTGTCGTAGGTGATTGTACTACTGCTAATAGAGGTGAGTTTGCTGAGGTCTGCAAGGAATGTAGCGTATTCCATCTTTTTTTCTCGTAAAGGACTGTTAACGTTTCGCGGCTGGTATGGCAATGATGCCATGTTATGCGGAATTGCGATGCAGATTGGTGCTACGACGCCACGCTAGCTTATCAATGCGCATACATGCCGCCGTTGAAGGCGATCTCGTCTTGGGGGGGGCGCTATTCGCAGTGTACTTGTGCCCTTACTGCGGTGGCCAAGGCAACCTCGGTATTTGACGCAATAGTACGGCAGCCAGGGACAGCTGCTTACTTAGGAGCGAGGATGGGCACCTTGGGTCTTTGCGAAATGTGAAGCCGAACAGCTGCTTCTGGCCGGTTGTTGCCCTTCGCCTCGAGGTTGAATTGCCAGGGTTTTCCTAAGCGAAGAGTGAGTAAATGCACGGTCAGCAGATAGTAGTAGCGTGTCGATTCAGCGTGCTGGTTCATGTGACGGTTTAGAAACCATGCGAGATGCTTTCGCTGCCAAGTCCATGGATTATCTTTGTTCCAGCGCTTAGATATCTCCGCTTGAATAGCCTTCGCTTGGCGAAGGTGACGCTGGCGCGTGGTATGCGACCCGGTGAGTACGCCCGCTAGGAACAGCTCTATATCGAATGGCTTGCTCATTGTCGACCACCAATGTAGGCCGATATCACGTCGATTCGACCATGCCCCAGTTCATAACTGATTTGTGAGCGTGCCTCTCGGTCAAGTCGCAGATCTAGTTGGCTGCATCTGCCGCCGTTGATAGGCGCTAGGTGACAGGTGATCTGCTCATAGCGTTCGCAGGCGTAAGCCGCGCGCAATTCGTGGAAGCCTTTGAGGTTGTGCTGATGCAGGATGTTCCGTGCGGGGCGGACGACTCCCTGCAAGAAATCGAGGTAGCGTTCGTTCGGTGCAAGCAGGTTGCGGCTATCGTCGGGCGAGACCTTTTCGGCAAACCTCAGGGCGTCACGAATATGATCATTTACCGTAATCCAACGAGGTGCTGACGCGCCTGAACGGCCACCTTTGGTGCCGTCCTGGATGTTGATCTTGCCGAATTGCGGATTCCACGGCCATCCGGCCACCTATTCCATAAACATCCGGCCACTGATTCCACGATGATCCGGCCACCCATTCCACGCTCATCCGGCCACCCTTAAGGCAGGCAGCAACGCAGGATTATTC
>NZ_JZRI01000152.1:0-876 GCF_000952175.1 Pseudomonas sp. ES3-33
CGACCCTGAACATCAGCGTCACCCCGGTCGATGACAGCTTCACCGATGCCAGCGAAAGGGTGTCCACCCTTGAAGACACTGCCGTTACCGGCAGCGTCCTCACGGGTACCTCGAGCGTCGACGGCCCGGTCAGCGTTCTCAACTTCACCGTCGGTGCGAACACCTACACCGCCGGCAGTAAGGCGACTATTGCCAATGTCGGCACCCTGGTGATCGGGGCGAATGGGTCGTACACCTTTACTCCGGCCGCCAACTACAACGGCAGCGTGCCAGTGGTCAGCTACACCGTCACTGACGGCTCCGGTAGCAATGTCACTTCGACCCTGAACATCAGCGTCACACCGGTCGACGACAGCTTCACCGATGCCAGCGAAACGGTGTCCACCCTGGAAGACACTGCCGTTACCGGCAGCGTGCTGACCGGGACTTCCAGCGTCGACGGCCCTGTCAGCGTGCTCAACTTCACCATCGGTGCGAACACCTACACCGCTGGCACCACGGCGACCATCGCCAATGTCGGCACCTTGGTGATCGGCGCGAACGGGGCGTACACCTTTACTCCAGCCGCCAACTACAACGGCAGCGTGCCGGTGGTCAGTTACACCGTCACTGACGGCTCCGGTAGCAATGTCACTTCGACCCTGAACATCAGCGTCACCCCGGTCGATGACAGCTTCACCGATGCCAGCGAAAGGGTGTCCACCCTTGAAGACACTGCCGTTACCGGCAGCGTCCTCACGGGTACCTCGAGCGTCGACGGCCCTGTCAGCGTGCTCAACTTCACCATCGGTGCGAACACCTACACCGCTGGCAGCACGGCGACCATCGCCAATGTCGGCACCTTGGTGATCGGCGCGAACGGGGCGTACACCTTTA
>NZ_JZRI01000153.1:0-50877 GCF_000952175.1 Pseudomonas sp. ES3-33
ACTATATAGTTGGTAAGCTATTGATATATATGAAAATTAAATCTGGCATGAAAACTGATACGTAAGGGCAAACGAATAGAAACCCAGGAGTTACCTTATGCTGAGCGCTCAAGATCGTGCCATCGTCAAATCCACCGTGCCGTTGCTGGAAAGCGGTGGCGAAACATTAATTACCCATTTCTACCGGATGATGCTCTCCGAGTACCCTGAAGTGCGCCCTTTGTTCAACCAGGCCCACCAGGCCAGTGGTGACCAGCCGCGTGCCCTGGCCAACGGTGTGCTGATGTATGCCCGTCACATCGATCAACTCGACCAGTTGGGTGATCTGGTGGCCAAGATCATCAACAAGCACGTGGCCCTGCAAATCCTGCCGGAGCATTACCCGATCGTTGGCAGCTGTTTGCTGCGTGCCATTTCCGAAGTGCTGGGTGACGAGATCGCCACGCCTGAAGTGATGGCCGCCTGGGGCGCTGCCTATGGTCAGCTGGCCGATATCCTGATCGGCGCGGAAAAAAGCATCTACGACCAGAAGGAACAGGCACCTGGCGGCTGGCGTGGCGCGCGGGAGTTCATCGTGGCGGCCAAGGTCGAGGAGAGTGCGGAGATCATTTCGTTCTACTTCGAGCCTGCCGACAAGGGCCCGATCCTGGCAGCAGAGCCTGGCCAGTACATCGGCATGAAACTGGTACTCGATGGTGAAGAAATTCGCCGTAACTATTCACTGTCGGCCTTGACCAATGGCCAATACCGCATCAGCGTCAAGCGTGAGCACGGCGGTCGTGCCTCCAACCACCTGCACGATCAACTGCACGTCGGTGCGTCCATCCAGCTGTTCCCGCCATCGGGTGAATTTACCTTGAGCGCCAGTAACAAACCCCTGGTGCTGATCAGTGGCGGCGTTGGTATTACCCCGACCCTGGCGATGCTTGAGGCGGCGCTGGCAACTGAGCGTCCGGTGCACTTCATCCATTGCGCGCGCAATGGCAGCGTCCATGCGTTTCGTGACTGGATCGACGGGCTTGCCGAACGTCATCCGCAGCTCAAGCGGTTCTACTGCTATGCCGAAGATGACGGCGTGAGCCCGGCGGCGCACAAGGTGGGGGTGTTGAGCCAGGAACAGTTAGGCGAGTGGTTGCCGCAGGAACGCGATCTGGATGCCTATTTCCTTGGGCCCAAGGGCTTCATGGCGGCGGTCAAGCGCCATCTCAAGGCGCTGGGTGTGCCGGAGAAGCAAAGCCGCTACGAGTTCTTCGGGCCAGCATCCGCGCTGGAATAGCCACCGCACCTTTTGCACGGGCGGATTGCAAAGGTGTAGCTGATGGCCTTATCGCGGGCAAGCCTTGCCCCCACAGGTGGTGAGGTCTGGCAGTGGCGGCAAGCCCTGTAACCACAGTCGGTGAGATCTGTGGGAGCAAGGCTTGCCCGCGATGAGGCCTGTACAGTCACCCTTGCAAGCCGGCCCCGGGAGAGTCAGGTCAGCCCTTGAGTTCCTTCAAATGTTTGTAAACCGTCGCCCGTCCCATGTTCAGGACATTGGCCACATAGTTGGAGGCGCTTTTGCCTTTGAAGGCGCCTTCGGCGTGCAGAGCCAGGACCAGTTCGCGTTTGTGGTCGCGGGTCAGCATGCTCAGGCTCAGCTGTCGCTCGCGCAGCCAGGCATGGAGGAAGGTGTTGATCCGCTCCTGCCAGTCATCACGGAACAGTGAGTCCGGTTGCGGTATCAGCTTGCTCGGCGACAGGAAAAGATCCAGCGCCGCCTTGGCGTTTTCGAACAGCGAAATATTCAGATTGATGCACAGCACCGCCAAAGGATGGCCAGCGCTGTCACGCAACACGCTGCTCAGGCTGCGAATTTTCTGACCATCCCAGTTGAGCTTTTCATACGGCCCGATGTTTCGTTCGCTGACCTCTTCACTGAGCATGTCTTCCAGCGAGGAATCGTCACCGACTTCACGTTTCGACAGGTTGTTGGCGATGTAGTCGACTTTCTGCGTGCGCAGATCGTGCAGCACCACTTCGGCATGGGGAAAGAACAGCGTCGCAATCGCGTCGCTGATGGCTCGGTAGTTATCCAGGGCCGGATCTTTCTCGGGGGCGTTCATTCAGTGGTGCTCCGGGCGACGTCAGCGCCCATAAGGCAGGGCGCTGGAAGTTTGCAGCAAACGGGAGTGGACGTCACCTGACTACCCCTGCTGGTTCAGGCGGGCGGGGGCGAGCATGGCGGCATTGAGGCCGAATTTCGACAGGGCTTCCGGCAGGTCCTGGCCGCGCACCAGTGCAGCGCTGGCCTGGCCCATCGCCGGAGAGGTCTGAATCCCGTAACCGCCTTGAGCCGCCACCCAGAACAGTCCAGGTACCTGCGGATCGAAGCCGGACAGCAAATCGCCGTCGCTGACAAAACTGCGCAAGCCCGCCCAGGTGCGGGTCGGGCGGCGGATGGTCAGGGTGGTGGCCTCCTCGATCTGGTAGATGCCCATGGCAATGTCCAGCTCTTCGGGTTGCACATCATGGGGTTCGACCGGGTCGGCATTGGCTGGGGAGCCAAGGAACATCCCGGCGTCGGGCTTCATGTAGAAGGATTCATCCAGGCTGACCAGCATCGGCCAGTGGTGGATGTCCACGCCTTCGGGCCCGGCAAAGATGAACGCCGCGCGGCGCTTGGGTTGCAGGCCCAGTGGCTGCGCGCCAGCGAGGGCGCCGATTTTGTCCGCCCAGGCGCCTGCCGCATTGATGATGACCGGGGCGCTAAAGGTTTGGCCGTCGGTTTGCACCTGCCAGATGCCCTCGGCGTCCCGGCTCAGGCTCACCACCTGAGTATCGGTCAGAACCTGGCCCTGGTTGCGGCGGATTCCGCGCAGGTAGCCCTGATGCAGCGCATCGGTGTCAATGTCGCTGGCGGTCGGGTCATAGATGGCGCCATGAACTTTTTCCCGGCGCAAGATCGGCAGGCGCACGCACGCTTCCTCGGCGCTGAGCAGCTGCATCTGCGGCACTGTGGCCTTGGCGCTCAGGTACTGGTTCTGCAGTTCGGCAGGGTCGCCGCTGAAGTCCACCGTCATCTCGCCGCGCGGGGTCAGCAGTGGATGTTCGCAGAAGCCTGGCGGTGGTGCATCGAAGAAATCCCGGCTGGCCTGGGTCAATGCCCGAACCTGTGGTGTGCCGTAAGCGGCGGTGTACAACGCCGCGGAACGGCCGGTGGAGTGGTAGCCCGGATGGGATTCGCGTTCGAGCACAATCACCCGCGCGTGCTGCGACAGCCAGAAACCGGTGGAAGCGCCGGCAATGCCGCCGCCGATGATGATGAAGTCTGCCTGGCTCATGCATGTCTCCTGTAGAGCGCGGATGCCATTGATATAGAGGAACACTGTGGGAGCCGGGCTTGCCCGCGATTGCATCACCGCGGTGTACCTGACAGAGCGCTGCGCCTGAATCGCGGGCAAGCCCGCTCCCACAGGGTCAGGTGTTAATGCTGTAGTTGGTAAAGGGCATTCGCCAGTGCGATGTCTTCCAGGCCCAGACCGATCGAGCGGAAGAACACGTGGCGATCGTAGGCCGGACGCTGCACTTTTTCGCTCATCAGCTCGGGCAGGTCGCCGACGATACTGTCCTTGTCCCAGCCATGCTGTTCGCCGGCAATCAGCATTTCCCCGGCCGAACCGGGCGTGGTCACACGATAGTCGCAGAACACCTGCATGGCGTTGAGGCATTGCGGCGGCACTTCGTGAGCCCGTGGCGCGTTGGTGCTGATGGAGGTGATCAGGGCCGGTTTGCTCAAGGTGGACGGGTCGATGACCGGGCCGGCGGAGGAGGTACACAGCATAATCACGTCAGCGTCCAGGACGGCCGCTTCGCGACTGGAAACCAGCGTCAGGCGCGGATCAAGCCCTGTGAGCCGTGCCTTCGCTTCAGCGTCAAGACCGTCCAGGCTCGGGGAATACAGGTTGATGCTCTGCCAGGCACGCAGGCCCTTCACGTAATGCAGGTGCGCCTGGGCCACCTTGCCGCTGCCGATAATTGCCAGGCGCTGCGCTGTTGGCGGCGCCAGGGCATCGACCGCCACGGCGGTGGTCGCCGCCGTACGTGCCGTGGTCAGTTCACCGGCATCACAGAGCAACAGCGGTTGACCAGTCTGCATCGACATCAGCAGCGTCCACGCCGTCACCAACGGGCCTTGCTCGCGCACGATGTAAGGCGACGTCTTGACCCCATAAACGCCATCTTTGGCCAGCACGCCCAAGTAGTTGATGAAGTCGCCAGCGCCTTGGGGGAATTCAACCAGTTGCTGCGCCGGTTGCACCGCGTGGCCTGCGGCCAGGTCACGGAACAGTTTGCGCAGGATCTGCGGCACGTCGATTTGATCGAGCAACTCGCGTGCTTGAGGTTGGGTGATCACGTAAGGCGTGCTGGACATGAACGGCTCCGGAGACTGCATCTGAACTATTTTGTCTATTATGGACTTTTAGTTTATTCCGGCAAGCTCCGTTCGAGAAAAACCAGGCAAAAAAAAGCGCAGTCCGTTGCCGGCTGCGCCTCTTCTACTGCGGCCCGTATTTACGGGCGCTTACGCTCAACCGCCCGCAACAAATGGGTCGGCGGCGTCTCGCAGCTGATCTTGCGACCCAGCAGTGCCTCGATGGACGGCAACTGGTAGGAGTCGTCTTCACCGGCGAAGCTGATGGACACGCCATCGGCGCCCGCACGTCCGGTGCGGCCGATACGATGCACGTAGTCGTCCGGCATTTCCGGCAGGGTGAAGTTGATCACGTGGCTGATGCCGTCAATGTGAATGCCGCGACCGGCAACATCGGTGGCGACCAGCACGCGGATCTTGCCTTCGCGGAAGCCTTCCAGCGTCTTGATGCGCTTGTGCTGCGGTACGTCACCGGACAACTGCGCGGCGTTGACGCCATCACGCACCAGCCGTTCTTCGATGCGACGCACTTCGTCCTTGCGGTTGGCGAACACCATCACCCGCTCCCAGCCGTTGTCGTTGACCAGGTTGTAGAGCAGTTTGTATTTGTCGGCACCGGCAACGGCGTAGATGTGCTGCTCGACGTTTTCGCTGGCGACGTTCTGCGACTCGATCTCGACGATCGACGGCTCGGTGGTCCATTGCTTGGCCAGGTTCATCACGTCTTCGGTGAAGGTCGCGGAGAACAGCAGCGTCTGACGCTCGTTCTTCGGCGGGGTCTGGCGAATGATCTGCCGCACCTGCGGAATGAAACCCATGTCGAGCATGCGGTCGGCTTCGTCCAGGACCATGACTTCGACCATGTCCAGGTGCACGTCGCCGCGCTGGTTGAAGTCCAGCAAACGGCCGGGCGTGGCCACGAGGATGTCGCAGTGACGGGCTTCGAGATGCTTGAGCTGCTTGTCGAAGTCCATGCCGCCAACGAACGTCATGACATTGAGGCCGGTGTACTTGGTCAGGTCAGCGGCGTCCTTGGCAATCTGCACCACCAGTTCCCGGGTTGGCGCGATGATCAATGCCCGTGGCTCGCCCATGTAGCGCTCTTTGGGCGGCGGGGTTTGCAGCAACTGGGTGATGATCGAGATCAGGAACGCAGCGGTCTTGCCGGTGCCGGTCTGGGCGCGGCCGATGGCATCCTTGCCAGCGAGGGTAAAGCCCAGCACCTGGGCCTGGATCGGCGTGCAATACGGGAAGCCCAGGTCCTGGATGGCGTGCATCAGCTCAGGGGCGAGTTTGAAATCGTGGAAACGGGTTTTGCCTTCCTGGGGTTCGACGACGAAGTCTTCGAGTTTCCAGGGAATAACCGGTGCCTTGGGCTTGGGTTCGCGACGCGGCCTGACAGGCTTGGGGGCTTCGCTGCGCGGCGGCTCGTCGGCTGTTACCTCGACAGTGGGGGCAGCCGGTGGGGTCATCGGCTCGTGCTTGGGTACCGCTGCGGTGGCGGTCCGGCCAGACTGATTACCGTCGGCGCGGTGGCTGGGTGAGTGAGACGGAGCGCTGGAGGCTGGCGCGAGCTGCTCAGTCTCGCTTTTACCGAACATTTTCTTGAGTGCTTTGAGCACGGTCATCTCATCAATTGATTAAGGAATGTACGCCGGCCAGTGTAATGCAAGAATCGGGCGCGGCGTAGTGTGATGATCAAAGGCAGCTTTTACACAGTCTGTTTAGCGTAGGCGCTCGGTCAGCCAGGCGCCGATATCGCTGATCTCTTCGGGTAACACTTCGTGCCCCATTGGGTATTCCTGCCATGTCACGGTGACACCACGGGCCTTCAAGTGCTCGTAGGCACTGCGCCCCATCGAATTTTGCACCACGTCATCGTACTGGCCGTGCAGGCACAGCACGGGAATACGCTGCTGGCTGGCGGAAATGTCCAGCGCGTCGCTGAACGTCGGAGCGTAGGTGGAGAGGGCAAGTACGCCACCCAGCGGGCCTTGCCATTTCAGGAAGGCCGCGTGCAACACCACGGCACCGCCCTGGGAAAAACCGGCGAGAAAAATTCGCGAGGCGTCTATTCCGCTGGCGCGCTCAGTTTCGATCAAGTCCAGCACCCGTTTTGCTGACTCATCCAGCTGCTCGCGGCTGATTGCCCGGGCCGGGCTCATGGCCAATATGTCGTACCAGCTTGGCATCTCGTAGCCACCATTAATGGTGACCGCGCGCGTGGGTGCCTGGGGTAAAACAAAGCGGGTGCTCAACAAGGTTTCCTGCAACGCTTCGGCCACTGGCAGGAAGTCATAACGGTCGGCGCCCAGGCCGTGCAGCCAGATAACACAGGCGTCTGCTGGCTTGACGGGTTGAAGAATCAGGGGCTCGGTCATGTTCGCTCCATTTTTGTGCGTGCGCTCTCATTGAGTGCGAGATCTGAGTGCGCGTCTGGTTGATCAGTTAAGAAGATGTCGCAAGGTTACAAGTTTTGCTATTGACCTGTCTTTGAATCGCTTTGGCGGGCGGTCTGGTACGGGCTTTGCTATGGGAAAACCCGAGCAATCAATCCAGCGACTGGCGGTAACACTATCAGTGTACTGCTGGTGGCGGGATAGCAACAAAAATCCGGTGATGGATGTTCGCCAGTGGCCGCTACGGGCTTCGCGAACGTGAAGGGCTACAGCCCGTTCGGCCGACTGGTGAGAAGTGAGTGATCCATGATGTGGATTTTCTCCTACTAGACTCATAGCTAAGGTCCTACGTCGCTTGACCCTAAAAAAAGCCAACACGGGTCAACAACGCCTCATAAGGGTGCGACTGGACTCACGCTCCGACACAACAAGAGCAAAACTGGAGGTTTGAATGAAGATGTTGAAATCCACCCTGGCCGTCGTGACTGCAGCCGCAGTACTTGGCGTCAGCGGGTTCGCTCAGGCGGGTGCAACCCTGGATGCAGTGCAGAAGAAAGGTTTTGTACAGTGCGGTGTAAGTGACGGCCTGCCGGGTTTCTCGGTTCCGGACGCCACTGGCAAGATCCTCGGCATCGATGCTGACTTCTGCCGCGCTGTAGCCGCTGCCGTATTCGGCGACGCGACCAAGGTTAAATTCAGTCAGTTGAACGCCAAGGAGCGCTTCACCGCGCTGCAGTCCGGCGAAATCGACATCCTGTCGCGCAACACCACCATGACCAGCTCCCGTGACGCGGGCATGGGCCTGAAATTTCCAGGCTTCATCACCTACTACGACGGCATCGGCTTCCTGGTAAACAACAAGCTGGGCGTCAAGAGCGCCAAGGAACTGGACGGTGCAACCATCTGCATCCAGGCCGGTACCACCACTGAGCTGAACGTTTCCGACTACTTCCGTGGCAACGGTCTGAAATACACCCCGATCACCTTCGACACCTCCGACGAAAGCGCCAAGTCGCTGGAATCCGGTCGTTGCGACGTGCTGACCTCCGACAAGTCCCAATTGTTCGCCCAGCGCAGCAAGCTGGCCGCGCCGAAAGACTACGTGGTTCTGCCGGAAACCATCTCCAAGGAGCCACTGGGCCCTGTCGTGCGTAACGGCGATGACGAGTGGCTGGCGGTGGTCCGCTGGACTGGCTACGCCATGCTCAACGCTGAAGAAGCCGGCATCACTTCGAAAAACGTCGAAGCTGAAGCCAAGGCCACCAAGAACCCGGACGTCGCTCGTATGCTCGGGGCTGACGGTGAATACGGCAAGGATCTGAAACTGCCGAAAGACTGGGTCGTACAGATCATCAAGCAAGTAGGTAACTACGGCGAAGTGTTCGAGAAAAACCTCGGCAAGGGCACCCCGCTGGAAATCGACCGTGGCCTGAACGCGCTGTGGAACAACGGCGGCATTCAATACGCACCACCAGTGCGCTGATGGTTCTATCACCCGGTGGGCCAACCGCCGGGTGATGTTCTGTTCCATTCTTTGCGGGGCACTTCATGCAAAATTCAATCGGCGCACCAAAGCAGAGGCTCAGCCTCAGCGATCCCAAAGTGCGTGCGTGGCTATTCCAGATCATCACCATTGTGGCGGTGGTCTCGCTGGGCTGGTTTCTGTTCGACAACACCCAGACCAACCTGCAACACCGGGGCATCACTTCCGGCTTCGACTTTCTGGAGCGCAGTGCCGGTTTCGGCATCGCTCAACACCTGATCGACTACACCGAATCGGACAGCTATGCCCGGGTGTTTGTCATCGGCCTGCTCAATACGCTGCTGGTGACGTTCATCGGCGTGATCCTGGCGACGATCCTCGGGTTCATCGTCGGCGTGTCACGGCTGTCAAAAAACTGGATTATTGCCAAGCTGGCGACGGTGTATGTAGAGGTTTTCCGCAACATTCCGCCGCTGCTGCAGATCCTGTTCTGGTATTTCGCGGTATTCCTGACCATGCCAGGACCGCGTGCCAGTCATAACTTTGGCGATACCTTCTTTGTCAGCAGCCGTGGCCTGAACATGCCGGCGGCGTTGGCGTCTGATGGTTTCTGGCCATTCGTGGCCGGCGTGGGCGTGGCCATTGTCGCTATCGTGCTGATGTGCCGCTGGGCCAACAAACGTTTCGAAGAAACCGGCGTGCCATTCCACAAGTTCTGGGTCGGCCTGGCGCTGTTTCTGGTGATCCCGGCACTGTGCGCGTTGATCTTCGGCGCGCCGGTGCATTGGGAAATGCCCAAGCTGCAAGGCTTCAACTTCGTCGGTGGCTGGGTATTGATCCCCGAACTGCTGGCGTTGACCCTGGCGCTCACCGTGTACACCGCGGCATTCATTGCCGAGATCGTGCGCTCGGGCATCAAGTCGGTCAGCCATGGCCAGACCGAGGCGGCGCACTCCCTGGGGCTGCGCAACGGTCCGACCCTGCGCAAGGTGATCATCCCGCAAGCCCTGCGCGTGATCATTCCACCGCTGACCAGCCAATACCTGAACCTGGCGAAAAACTCCTCGCTGGCTGCCGGTATCGGTTATCCGGAAATGGTTTCGTTGTTTGCCGGCACGGTGCTGAACCAGACCGGACAGGCGATCGAGGTGATTGCCATCACCATGAGCGTGTACCTGGCGATCAGTATCAGCATTTCCCTGCTGATGAACTGGTACAACAAGCGCATTGCGCTGATCGAGCGGTAAGGAATAGCGCATGAGTACTCATATTTTCAAACCTGACATGCCGCCACCGGACCGCAGTATCGGTGTGGTGGCGTGGATGCGCGCCAACATGTTCTCCAGCTGGCTCAACACCCTGCTGACCCTGTTTGCGTTCTACCTGATCTACCTCGTGGTGCCGCCGATCCTCAGCTGGGCGATCATCAATGCCAACTGGGTCGGGACCAGCCAGGCCGACTGCACGAAGGAGGGCGCCTGCTGGGTGTTCATTCAGCAGCGCTTCGGCCAGTTCATGTACGGCTACTACCCGGTGGACATGCGCTGGCGCGTGGACCTGACCGTGTGGCTGGCGGTTATCGGCGTGGCCCCGTTGTTCATCTCGCGCTTCCCGCGTAAAGCGGTGTACGGGCTGAGCTTCCTGGTGCTGTATCCGATCATTGCCTGGTGCCTGTTGCACGGTGGTGTGTTTGGCCTGACCCAGGTGGCGACCAGCCAATGGGGCGGCCTGATGCTGACCCTGGTGATCGCCACCGTAGGGATTGCCGGCGCCTTGCCGCTGGGTATTGTCCTGGCACTGGGGCGGCGCTCGAACATGCCGGCGATTCGCGTGGTCTGTGTGACCTTCATCGAATTCTGGCGCGGCGTGCCGTTGATCACGGTGTTGTTCATGTCCTCGGTAATGCTGCCGTTGTTCCTGCCAGAAGGCATGAACTTCGACAAGCTGCTACGGGCCCTGATCGGCGTGATCCTGTTCCAGTCGGCCTATGTGGCCGAGGTGGTGCGCGGTGGCTTGCAGGCGATTCCCAAAGGTCAGTACGAAGCAGCCGCAGCGATGGGCCTTGGCTACTGGCGCTCGATGGGCCTGGTGATCCTGCCGCAAGCCCTGAAGCTGGTGATCCCTGGCATCGTCAACACCTTCATTGCGCTGTTCAAGGACACAAGCCTGGTGATCATCATCGGCCTGTTCGACCTGCTCAACAGCGTCAAGCAAGCGGCCGCCGACCCGAAATGGCTGGGCATGGCCACTGAAGGCTACGTGTTCGCCGCCCTGGTGTTCTGGATTTTCTGTTTTGGTATGTCGCGCTATTCCATGCATCTGGAACGCAAGCTCGACACTGGCCACAAGCGTTAGGAGTTCTTTTTATGAGCGAAGCAATTAAACAGCCTGTGAGCCCTGAAGGCATTATCCAGATGCAGGGCGTGAACAAGTGGTACGGGCAGTTTCACGTACTCAAGGACATCAACCTGAACGTCAAGCAGGGCGAGCGAATCGTCCTGTGCGGCCCGTCGGGTTCCGGCAAATCCACCACTATTCGCTGTCTTAATCGCCTGGAAGAACACCAGCAGGGGCGCATCGTGGTCGATGGCGTGGAGCTGACCAACGACCTCAAGCAGATCGAGTCGGTGCGTCGCGAAGTCGGCATGGTGTTCCAGCACTTCAACCTCTTCCCGCACCTGACCATCCTGCAGAACTGCACCTTGGCGCCGATGTGGGTGCGCAAGATGCCCAAGCGCAAGGCCGAGGAAATCGCCATGCACTACCTGGAACGCGTACGCATTCCGGAGCAGGCGCATAAATTCCCGGGGCAACTGTCCGGCGGTCAGCAGCAGCGCGTGGCGATTGCCCGTGCCCTGTGCATGAAGCCGAAAATCATGTTGTTCGACGAACCGACTTCGGCACTCGACCCCGAGATGGTGAAAGAGGTGCTGGACACCATGATCGGCCTGGCCGAAGACGGCATGACCATGCTTTGCGTGACCCACGAAATGGGCTTCGCTCGTACCGTGGCCAACCGCGTGATCTTCATGGACAAAGGCGAGATCGTTGAACAGGCGGCGCCGAATGACTTCTTCGACAACCCTCAGAATGAGCGCACCAAGCTGTTCCTGAGCCAGATCCTGCATTGATCGACGCTCGGCAGTGAAATAAACCCGGACTGAGTGCCGGGTTTATTTTTTTCCAATCGACAACCGGCTGCTATCAGCTGGTCTTTTTATCCAAGGCCAACTGCACTGCCTTCAATGCATTGAGCCTGCCGTGACCGTAATAGTGGCTATGGCCATTCTGATCATATTCTCCCATCGCTCCATCCAGGAAATGAGTGATCTTGTCGCAACAGTCAGCAAGGATCGAGCGAACCTCGGTGCGTGTCAGCGCGGGGTTGGCCGATAAAACCAGAGCCGCCACCCCGGCGGCGCCGGGGCAGGCGCTCGACGTTCCGCCAAAGCTCTCGGTGTAGTTGCCCCACAAGTCACCTTGCCCAAGGGCTTTGTCGTTGTAGCCATTTCTTCCTCGCAGATCTGTTGTCCATATGCCGCGGGTGCGAGCGGGAAAACTGCTGGGCTGGAAATTGTAATCCGGGTGCTGTTCCTGATCGCTGGGAAACGCGCACCAGATGGCTTTTCCGTAATCACTGTAGGCGCTGCGGCGGCTGTGGTCGTTGCAGGCGGCTACGGCCATGACCAGTGGATGGCTGGCATAACCATCATTGTCGACACTTTCACTGCCATTGCCGGCGGCGAAGAAAATCGGGCAGCCCTTGCCCTTTCGCCCTCTGAGCGCGGCGAAATTGATGGCCAGGCGAATACTGGCGGGTAACGGATGGACTTGATGATGGGCCGGATCCATAGGGTCGGCCCAATTTCCGTCCGGAGGGCCCCAACTGCAACTGATGATGTCCGCGCCATTGAGCGCAGCCCAGACGAAAGCGTTCGCTTCGGTCTGACCTCCAAGTGACTCCGCGTCACCCAGGCTGATCGGCATCAGTCTTGCTCTGGGTGCGACTCCGCTTGCGCCATGCAGGCCATCGGCACAGGCGACACCTGCGGCGGCGGTACCATGGCTTTCATCGGCGTGCTGAGGGCGCGGGTCAGCTCCGGGTTGCCTGGGGTTTCTGTAGCTCCTCGGGGCGACGATCTTGTCGGCCGAGGTGAATTCGGGATGGTCGATATCAAAAGCATCGTCTATGACGGCGATCACTACATTCGCGCCCAGACTCAGGGCGTGGGCCGCCTCGACGTTGGCACTGGCATCAATTTCATACTGATAGCTTACAGTGGTTTTTTTCAGGTGCCACTGATTGGGGTGGATAGTGCGTGAGTGACGTTTTGTCAGGAGTTCAGGATGGCAGTACTCCACATCCTCACGTTCGAGCAAGGTCAGGGCCTGATTGAATACCTGTGTGCCGCAGCCTTCTCCTGGCGTCACGAAATAAGCGTTTTGTGCGTAAACGACTTTTGTCTTGATCGTCAGTCCTGCTTCTTCGAGTACGGTTTCGCAGGCCAGCGAGTCGTGTGAGTCGATAAACTTGATGAAGATATTTTCGGTATAGATCACGGGTTCCCTGGTGTCCCCCGCCACCAGGACGCTGCCGGCGAAACGCACGTTGGGTAGTTGACGCAAGCAGCGCTTGCAGGCCTGCAGATTCCCGGAGTCGGCTGGCAGCTTGAAAACGCTCAGTCCTGACGACTCGAAATGAATCACCCGTTGTGCATGGTCCAGGGGGGGGCGGTGGTGTCGAGAAGGGCTGGCAAGCCGGGAAGGGTTCGGACGACGACCAGATCAGGGGCAGTGTCCAGAAAGAATGAAGGTTCTGATTTGTTGCCGTATTTGAATTCCTGCATAGCGTGTTCCTTGTCTGTGTGAAGTTAGGAGGCGCTGAAGCACGCCCCAAGGCAGTGCCTTGGGTGCAGGAAGTCTATTGGCCGGGTGCAGCGATCATCTATCGGAAAGGCCTGAGGCTGTTGCGGGAAAGTTCCTCAATATCTGTCGGATGTGAGCTGGCTGTTCTACCTGGATGGAGCAGCGGTTGCCTTTAGGAGCAAACCTGACTAACATGTCAGGAAATACATCCTATGATTGGATGACTGCAAGGGTGTCTTGGCTCAGATGTCTCCATTGGTAAAAAGATCTCTGGTCGACCAGGCGTTGGATCAGCTTCGTTTACGCATTACCGAAGGCACGTGGACTGTGGGCCAACGCCTGCCCACCGAACCCGAGTTGTCCGCAGAGCTCGGTATCAGCCGTAATACCGTGCGTGAAGCCATGCGCGTGTTGGCCTTTTCCGGATTGATTGAGATTCGCCAGGGTGACGGTAGTTACTTGCGCGCGGTGATCGATCCACTCGACACCCTCAAAGCGCTGTCCCGCTGCTCTCATGAGCAGGCCCGCGAAACCCGGCACATTCTTGAAGTCGAGGCCATTGGCCTGGCCGCCTTGCGCCGCACTGACGAAGACCTGGTGGCCTTGCGTGAAGCACTGGGGGTCAGCGGCAGCCACTACCATGGCGATCTCGACAGCTACATCGCCTGCGACCTGGTGTTTCACCGGCGCCTGGTCGATGCCGCACACAACCCCACGCTCAGTGAGCTGTATCGCTACTTCTCCAGCATCGTCGGTGCGCAACTGCGCCAGACCCTGAACATCACCCCACGGCGCCAGGAAGTGTTCGACCTGCATATCGAACTGCTGGACGCCGTCGAGCAACGTGACCCGGAACGGGCCAAAGCCCTGTCCAGGCAGTTGATCAATGAACCTTGAACACGAGAAAACCATGTCCAGCCGTAACAGCAACATCCCTGAAGCCAAACGCACGGCAGAGCTCGAAGAGCTGCTGATCGACGCCGAGGCCGATGACGACGAGGTGCAGAACAGCCATCCGATCCTGCGCCGGCCCTGGCTGCTGTTGCTGGGCCTGATCCTGGTGGCATTGAACTTGCGCCCGGCGCTGTCGAGCATGGCGCCGATGCTCAGTGACGTGTCGAAAAGCCTCGGATTATCGGCGGCCCAGGCCGGTCTGCTGACCACCTTGCCGGTGCTGTGCCTCGGCCTGTTCGCACCGCTGGCACCGATCCTGGCGCGCCGTTTCGGCGCCGAACGGGTGGTGCTGGGCATTCTGCTGACGCTGGCCGGAGGAATCATCCTGCGCAGTTCGTTTGGCGAAATCGGCCTGTTTGCCGGCAGCGTGCTGGCGGGTGCCAGCATTGGTGTGATCGGCGTATTGCTGCCGGGTATCGTCAAGCGCGACTTTGCCAAACACGCGGGTACCATGACCGGGGTCTACACCATGGCCCTGTGCCTGGGGGCAGCGATGGCCGCAGGCGCCACCGTGCCGCTGAGCGAACATTTCGACCAGAGCTGGGCAACGGGCCTGGGCTTCTGGGTTATTCCGGCGTTGGTCGCGGCGCTGTTCTGGCTGCCGCAAGTCGGGCACAAACACGGTGCGCACAATGTCGCCTACCGGGTTCGCGGTTTGCTGCGTGACCCGCTGGCCTGGCAAGTGACCCTGTACATGGGCCTGCAATCGTCCCTGGCGTATATCGTGTTTGGCTGGTTGCCTTCGATCCTGATCGGTCGCGGCCTGACGCCGACCCAGGCGGGGCTGGTTCTGTCCGGCTCGGTGATTGTGCAGTTGGCCAGTTCCTTGGCGGCTCCCTGGCTGGCGACTCGCGGCAAGGACCAGCGCCTGGCCATCGTGGTCGTTATGGCTTTGACCCTCAGTGGCCTGTTCGGGTGCCTGTATGCGCCGATCGATGGCTTGTGGGGCTGGGCGATTCTGCTCGGGCTGGGACAGGGCGGGGCGTTCAGCCTGGCGCTGACCCTGATCGTGCTGCGCTCGCGAGATGCCCACGTAGCGGCGAACCTGTCGAGCATGGCCCAAGGCTTCGGCTACACCCTGGCATCCATGGGGCCATTGGCGGTCGGCATCGTGCATGACTGGACCGGCGGCTGGGCGGCGGTCGGCTGGATTTTCGGGGTCATCGGCCTGGGCGCGATCCTTGCCGGCCTGGGAGCCGGGCGATCGTTGTACGTTCAAGTAGTCAGCGAAAAACTCTGACACCTCGGACACTATCGGTATTCGGCCCACGAATGCCGATAGTGTTCCGCGAATTGGCAGGCTATCGTGCGGGCAGTCTTCAAAACTGTTTTGCAACCCAGGGAGCCTGCACATGAGTGATGCCCACCAAGCATTGATTACCCGGTTTTACCAGGCTTTCCAGCGGCTGGATGCCGAGGCCATGAGCGCCTGCTACACCGATGACGTGGTGTTCAGTGACCCGGCCTTCGGTGAACTGCATGGGCGTGATGCGGGTGATATGTGGCGCATGCTCACCACTCGCGCCAAGGACTTTTCCCTGACGTTCGACGACGTGCGCGCCGACGAGCGCACCGGGAGTGCACATTGGGTGGCGACGTACCTGTTCAGCCAGACCGGCAATACCGTGGTCAACGACATCCAGGCGCGGTTCGTGTTTCGCGACGGAAAAATCTGCGAGCACCACGACCTTTTTGACCTGTGGTCCTGGTCGCGCCAGGCGCTGGGTTTAAAAGGTCTGCTATTGGGCTGGTCGCCCTTGGTAAAAAACGCCGTTCGGGCCCAGGCCTTGAAGGGGTTGAAGGCATTCCAGGCCGGGCGCTGATAAGATCGCCACTTGTTTCTTTTCCAATCCAGATCGTCAATTGAACAGTCTCAGCCAAACGTCTGTTAGCGCCGTCGAAACGCCGCTGGTCAGCAAGCCCTGGTTCGTCTACCTCGTACGTGCCGCCAATGGTTCACTGTACTGCGGGATCAGCGACGACCCCGTGCGCCGCTTCGCCACTCACCAGCGGGGTAAAGGTGCGCGCTTCTTCCTCTCAAGCCCGGCCGTGGCCCTGGTGTACACCGAGGCCTGTCGCGACAGGAGTGAAGCGCTACGTCAGGAGCGGCTGATCAAGAAACTCAGGAAAAGCGCCAAGGAGTGCCTGGTCGCGAACTATCAATCTGACTGATCAGTTCCCATCAGGCAGACCCGTAGGCCGCCTGCCGATTGCGCGCTAAGCTGCTGACTCCTAATTCGCGCGGCGGAGCCGAGCATGTCCGAGTTGATCCTGCATCATTACCCGACGTCCCCTTTCGCCGAAAAGGCCCGCCTGTTGTTGGGTTTCAAGGGGCTGTCCTGGCGCTCGGTGAAGATTTCACCGGTGATGCCCAAGCCTGACCTCACCGCCTTGACGGGTGGCTATCGCAAGACGCCGGTGTTGCAGGTCGGTGCAGACATCTACTGCGACACTGCGTTGATTGCCCGGCGCCTGGAGCAGGAAAAAGCCTTGCCGGCACTCTTCCCGGAAGGTCAGGAGATGATCGCTGCGTCCTTCGCCGCCTGGGCGGACTCAGTGGTGTTCCAGCATGCCGTTAGCCTGGTGTTCCAGCCGGAATCTGTCGCCGTGCGTTTTGCCAGCCTGCCGCCGGAAGCAATCAAGGCCTTCCTGGCGGATCGCGCCGGGCTGTTCAGTGGTGGCAGCGCCACCCGCGTGTCTGCCGAGCAAGCCAGGCACCAGTGGCCGACGATCATGGCGCGACTCGAACAGCAACTGGAGCGCGAGCAGGGTGATTTCCTCTTCGGCGAGCCGTCGATTGCCGATTTCGCCCTGGCGCATCCACTGTGGTTCCTCAAGGCGACGCCGGTCACTTCGCCGCTGGTCGATGGGTATCCGGCAGTGTCAGCCTGGTTGGGCCGCGTCTTGGGCTTTGGCCATGGGGCTGCGAGCGAGATGACTGCAGAGCAAGCGCTTGAGGTGGCACGCAGCGCTACACCGGCGCAGTTGCCGCAGGAACGCTTTGCAGAACCTAACGGTTTCGAGGCGGGTCAGCGGGTAGTGATTGCGGCCACGGATTATGGGGTTGATCCGGTGGCGGGTGAGTTGGTGTTTGCCGGAAGTGAAGAGCTGATTCTGCGTCGCGAGGATGAGCGGTGCGGGGTGGTGCATGTGCATTTCCCGCGATTCGGGTTTCGTCTCGAAAAGCAGCGGTAGATCAACAGATCCCAGCCTCCGGCAGTTCCTGAATTAGAGCGGTGCTCATCTGCAGGCGCTGCCGAAGGCTGCGATCTTGTTTATTTCAAGGCTGCGAGTATGGCGTCCGGGTCATACCCGCGAATCAACGTCCCGTTTACATCGATGATCGGAATGCCGCCGCCACCCAGCGCCTCGTAAGCCTTGCGCGCCTGGGCATCCTTCTCGATATCGAACTCCTTGTAGGGAATGCCTTTCTGGTCGAGAAACCGTCGGGTCAACTTGCAGTAACCACACCATTCAGTGGCGTAGAGCACCACATCGGCCTTGGCCTGGGTCTGCTCCGATACCACCTGGGACGGATTGAACACCCGCTCGATCTTGCCCCAGTTCTGATAGACCACGATCACCAGCAGGATCAGCAGGAATTTTTTCAGCACGCCCCGCAGCATCAGTTGCGACGCTTGAGCTGATCGGTGAGCTGGGTTGGCAGGCCCTTGATGATCAGGGTGCCGGCTTCTTCGTCGTACTCGATCTTCGAGCCCAGCAGGTGCGCCTCAAAGCTGATGGAGAGGCCCTCGGCACGGCCCGTGAAACGACGGAATTGATTCAGGGTACGTTTGTCCGCAGGGATCTCCGGAGACAGGCCGTAGTCCTTGTTGCGGATGTGATCGTAGAACGCCTTAGGACGTTCTTCATCAATCAACCCGGACAGTTCCTCCAGGCCCATGGGCTCACCCATCTTGGCCTGGCTGCTGGCGTAGTCCACCAGCGTCTTGGTTTTCTCCCGGGCGGACTCTTCCGGCAGGTCTTCGCTTTCAACGAAATCACTGAAGGCCTTGAGCAGCGTGCGGGTTTCACCGGGGCCGTCGACGCCTTCCTGGCAGCCGATGAAGTCGCGGAAGTACTCCGAGACCTTTTTCCCGTTCTTGCCTTTGATGAACGAAATGTACTGCTTGGACTGCTTGTTGTTCTGCCACTCCGACACGTTGATCCGCGCCGCGAGGTGCAGCTGACCCAGGTCCAGGTGGCGGGACGGGGTCACATCGAGCTGCTCGGTCACGGCGACGCCTTCGCTGTGATGCAGCAGGGCGATGGCCAGGTAGTCAGTCATGCCTTGCTGATAGTGTGCAAACAGCACGTGCCCACCGACCGAGAGGTTGGATTCCTCCATCAGCTTCTGCAGATGCTCCACCGCCACCCGGCTGAATGCCGTGAAGTCCTTGCCGCCTTCGAGATACTCCTTCAGCCAGCCGCTGAACGGGTGCGCCCCGGACTCGGCATGGAACAAACCCCATGCCTTGCCTTGTTTGGCGTTGTAGCTCTCGTTGAGGTCGGCAAGCATGTTCTCGATGGCGCTCGACTCAGGTAACTCTTCGTCGCGGGCATGCAGAACTGCAGGCGTGCCGTCGGGTTTTTTGTCGATCAGGTGGACGATGCAATGGCGGATCGGCATGGGCTTCTCGGCTGATTGTAGAGGGGAGGGCGCGCTCCCCGAAAAAGCGCCCAGTGTACCGCAACTAGGTATGCATGCCCTTTGTAGGAGCTGCCGAAGGCTGCGATCTTTTGACTTTGCTTTTTAAACAAAAAAGATCAAAAGATCGCAGCCTTCGGCAGCTCCTACGGGGGTTGAGGGGCAATTTGCGGGTGCGCAGCGGCCCTTATGCTGTTTTTTAACGTTTTAGACCAATAAAGCTGACCAAATGGGTAGCTAGAGGCGGATATTTCCCCGTCTCTGTGCTAGTTTTGCCCGGTCTTGCGCGAAGTCACTGCGTTAAGCGTGCATTCAGCATTTGTCAGGTCGAACCAAACCCTGATTTCGGTATCTATAACCCCGATCCCGTGGTTATTGGCCGAGGGTGCCAGATCCAGAAGATCGGGCTCGATGGCTGACACTGCACTCTGCAATCCATATGAATTTGATAGGGAAGGAACACTACATGGCTCTTACTAAAGACCAACTGATCGCCGACATCGCTGAAGCTATCGACGCGCCAAAAACCACCGCGCGTAATGCTCTGGACCAACTGGGCCAAATCGTTGCCGATCAGCTGGAAAATGGCGGCGAAATCACTCTGCCAGGTATCGGCAAATTGAAAGTGACCGAACGTCCTGCCCGTACTGGCCGCAACCCTTCGACTGGCGCTGCCATCGAAATCGCTGCCAAGAAAGTTATCAAGCTGGTTGTGGCCAAAGGCCTGACCGACGCTGTTAACAAGTAAGACGTGTAAAAAAACCGTGCTCCGGAGCGATCCGGGCACGGTTTTTTTGTGCCTGTGATTTGCCGGAGGGCTCGAACCATCGCGGGAGTATCACCGCTGTAGGCGCTGTCGAGTGAAACGAGGCTGCGATCTCTTGATCTTTCACAACAACATCAAGAGATCGCAGCGTGCCGCAGCGCCTACGGTCTCAGCGAGCCCAGCGCTGACGCCAGATTTGCTGTTCGCTCTTGGTCTGGAACGTCCAGGCGACGAAACGGCTTTTCTTCTGCCCCTGGGACATTTCCACGACCTGGCTTTCCAGCACGCCGGCCTTTTTCAGGGCGATCTCGATCGCGGGCAGGTTCGACGCCTTGGACACCAGGGTGCTGAACCACAGCACCTTGTGCTGGAAATGCGCGCTCTCGGCGATCAATTGAGTCACGAAGCGGGCCTCGCCGCCCTCGCACCACAGTTCAGCCGACTGGCCACCAAAGTTCAGCACCGGCAGCTTGCGTTTCGGGTCGGCGCGACCCAGTGCGCGCCATTTACGCTCGCTGCCCTTGGTGGCTTCGTCCATCGAGGCGTGGAACGGCGGGTTGCACATGGTCAGGTCGAAGCGTTCGCCCGGCTCCAGCAACCCCAGCAGGATGTGCTTGGGGTTGGTTTGCTGGCGCAACTGAATGGCCTTGTTCAGCCCGTTGGACTGGACGATGGCCTTGGCAGCGGCCACGGCGGTCGGGTCGATTTCCGAGCCGAGGAAGTGCCAGCGGTAGTCGCTGTAGCCAATCAGCGGATAGACGCAGTTGGCGCCCATGCCGATGTCGAGCACCTTGACCGGCGCGCCACGGGGGATTTCGCCGTCATTGACGCTGGCCAACAGGTCGGCCAGGAAGTGCACATAGTCGGCACGCCCCGGAACCGGCGGGCACAGGTAATCCGCCGGGATGTCCCAGTGGGCCACGCCGTAGAACGACTTGAGCAGCGCGCGGTTGAACACCCGCACCGCGTCCGGGCTGGCGAAGTCGATGCTTTCCTTGCCGTATGGGTTGGTGATCACGAACTTCGCCAGTTCGGGCGTGGTCTTGATCAGCGCCGGGAAGTCATAACGACCCTGGTGGCGGTTGCGCGGGTGCAGGCTGGCCTTTTCGCGGGGCTCGACGGCTTTGGCCGGGGTCGCGGATTCGGGCTTCTTGCGCGCAGGGCGGGGTGTGCGGGGGGCGTTCATGGGTGTGATCGATTCGGGTATGGCTGAAAGTGACGGGCATTGTCCCACATTAGCTACCCAATGACGCATATCCCCTGTAGGAGCTGCCGAAGGCTGCGATCTTTTGATCTTGATTTTGAAGATCAAAAGATCGCAGCCTTCGGCAGCTCCTACAGGGGGCGGTGTTTGTGGGTGAGTGGCAGGCACAAAAAAGGGAGGCCATTTCTGGCCTCCCTTTTTCATTGCGATTTGCCGTTACAAACTGGCAATCCGCGCATGCTGCTCGGCCAGTTTGCCCAAAGCCTGTTGCGCTTCGGCCAGTTTGGCGCGTTCCTTCTCGATGACTTCGGCCGGCGCCTTGTCGACGAAACCGGCGTTCGACAGCTTGCCGCCCACGCGCTGGACTTCACCTTGCAAGCGCAGGATTTCCTTGTCCAGGCGTGCCAGCTCGGCGTCCTTGTCGATCAGGCCGGCCATTGGCACAAGCACTTCCATCTCGCCGACCAGGGCGGTCGCGGACAGTGGTGCTTCTTCGTCTGCTGCCAGCACAGTGATCGACTCGAGGCGCGCGAGCTTCTTCAGCAGGGCTTCGTTTTCGCTGAGACGACGCTGGTCTTCGGCGCTGACGTTCTTCAGGAACAGGTTAAGCGGCTTGCCTGGACCAATGTTCATTTCGGCGCGAATGTTACGCGTGCCGAGCATCAGCGTTTTCAGCCATTCGATGTCATCTTCGGCGGCTGCGTCAATGCGCTCTTCATTGGCCACTGGCCAAGGCTGCAGCATGATTGTCTTGCCTTCGATGCCGGCCAGCGGCGCGATACGCTGCCAGATTTCTTCGGTGATGAACGGCATGAACGGGTGCGCCAGGCGCAGGGCGACTTCCAGTACGCGAACCAGGGTGCGACGGGTGCCGCGCTGGCGTTCGACCGGCGCGTTTTCGTCCCACAGCACCGGCTTGGACAGTTCCAGGTACCAGTCGCAATACTGGTTCCAGATGAACTCGTACAAGGCTTGTGCGGCCAGGTCGAAGCGGAACTGGTCGAGTTGACGGGTCACTTCGGCTTCGGTGCGTTGCAGCTGCGAGATGATCCAGCGATCCGCCAGGGACAGTTCGTAGGCTTCGCCGTTCTGGCCGCAGTCTTCGCCTTTGTCCAGCACGTAGCGCGCCGCGTTCCAGATCTTGTTGCAGAAGTTGCGATAGCCTTCGACGCGGCCCATGTCGAACTTGATGTCGCGACCGGTGGAGGCCAGCGAGCAGAAAGTGAAGCGCAGGGCGTCGGTGCCGTAGCTGGCGATGCCGTCGGCGAATTCGTCGCGGGTCTGCTTCTCGATCTTCTTCGCCAGTTTCGGCTGCATCATGCCGGAAGTGCGTTTCTGCACCAGATCTTCCAGCTCGATGCCGTCGATGATGTCCAGCGGGTCAAGGACGTTACCCTTGGACTTGGACATCTTCTGGCCCTGGCCATCGCGCACCAGGCCGTGCACATACACGGTCTTGAATGGAACCTGCGGCGTGCCGTCTTCGTTTTTCACCAAATGCATGGTGAGCATGATCATCCGGGCAACCCAGAAGAAAATGATGTCGAAACCGGTCACCAGCACGTCGGTGGAGTGGAACTTCTTCAGGAATTCGGTCTGCTCAGGCCAGCCGAGCGTGGAGAACGTCCACAGGCCCGAACTGAACCAGGTGTCGAGTACGTCGTTGTCCTGTTGCAATGCCACGTCCGGGCCGAGGTTGTGCTTGGTGCGCACTTCGGCTTCGTTGCGACCGACGTAGACTTTGCCCGACTCGTCGTACCAGGCCGGGATCCGGTGACCCCACCACAGCTGACGGCTGATGCACCAGTCCTGGATGTCACGCATCCACGAGAAGTACATGTTTTCGTATTGTTTCGGCACGAACTGGATGCGGCCGTCTTCAACGGCAGCAATTGCAGGCTCGGCCAAAGGCTTGGTCGACACGTACCACTGGTCGGTCAGCCACGGCTCGATGATGGTGCCCGAGCGATCGCCTTTCGGCACTTTCAGGGCGTGATCGTCGACGCTGACCAGCAGGCCGGCGGCGTCGAAGGCGGCAACGATTTGCTTGCGCGCCTCGAAGCGGTCCAGGCCTGCGTATTCAGCCGGGATCTTGCCGTCGATGCTTTCGTTCAGTGTGCCGTCGAGGTTGAACACCTGGCAGGCCGGCAAGACGGCGGCGTTCTTGTCGAAGATGTTCAGCAGCGGCAGGTTGTGACGCTTGCCGACTTCGTAGTCGTTGAAATCGTGGGCCGGGGTGATTTTCACACAACCGGTGCCGAACTCAGGATCGCAGTAATCGTCGGCGATGATCGGAATGCGGCGGCCGACCAGCGGCAGCTCGACAAATTTGCCGATCAGGGCTTTGTAGCGTTCATCGTTCGGGTTAACGGCCACGGCGGCGTCGCCGAGCATGGTTTCCGGGCGAGTGGTCGCGACGATCAGGAAGTCGTTGCCTTCAGCGGTTTTCGCGCCGTCGGCCAACGGGTACTTGAGGTTCCACAGGAAACCTTTCTCGTCGTGGTTTTCCACTTCGAGGTCGGAAATCGCCGTGTGCAGCTTGGTGTCCCAGTTGACCAGGCGCTTGCCGCGGTAGATCAGGCCGTCTTCGTGCAGGCGCACGAATGCTTCCTTGACCGCTTCAGACAGGCCGTCGTCCATGGTGAAGCGCTCGCGGCTCCAGTCTACGGACGAGCCGAGGCGGCGGATCTGGCGGCTGATGTTGCCACCGGACTGATCCTTCCATTCCCAGATTTTCTCGAGGAATTTCTCGCGACCAAGATCGTGGCGACTCTGACCCTGGGCTTCGAGTTGACGCTCCACCAGCATCTGCGTAGCGATACCGGCGTGGTCGGTACCCGGCTGCCACAGAGTGTTGCGACCCTGCATGCGGCGGAAACGGATCAGGGCGTCCATGATCGCGTTGTTGAAGCCGTGCCCCATGTGCAGGCTGCCCGTCACATTCGGCGGCGGGATCATGATGGTGTAGGACTCGCCCGCGCCTTGCGGGGCGAAGTAATTCTCAGACTCCCAGGTGTTGTACCAGGAAGTTTCAATGGCGTGCGGCTGGTAGGTCTTATCCATGCGCGGCGGGACCCTATTGGCATTAATTCAGGAAAAGCCGACGAGTATAGCGGGGCATGGGGCGAAGGGCGAGCAGGGGCGGACAGGGCGCGTCATCTCTCACGGTGCGAACACGGTAGGAGCTGCCGCAGGCTGCGATCTTTTGATCTTGATCTTTTCCGGAATAGTCGAAGATCGAAATCAAAAGATCGCAGCCCGCAGCAGCTTCTGCAGTGCCAGGGTGGGGGCTACTCGTACTGGCTGAGCAACCGCTCCATCCGCGCCGCCAGTCGGCGTTTGATTTCGGTTTCGATGTGCGGCGCAAAGTCGTCGATCACGTCTTGCATGATCAGCATGGCAGCGGCGCGCAGTTCGCCGTCCAGATGCAGCAAGGCGTCCGGGCCTTTATCTTCGGCAGCCGGGGCAGGGGGCGGTTCGCTGGCGGCTGGCGGGTTGCCGGCAGCCTCGAACAGCATGGGGATCTGTTCCTGATCCTCGTCCTCGACCGTGTCGGTCAGCAACGGTGGTTGCAGGTTGTCATCGCCGAGCAGTTGGCGGATCGACTCGAGGTCGTCCAGCAGATGCGCGGACTGTTGCTGTTTTGGCGTGTCCATCGGAATACTCAGAGTCGCTGTAAACGGTGGTCTTGCAAAGGATAGCCCTGTTCGCGATAGAAACGGAAACTCTCCCGCGCGGCCTGGCGAATCACCGGGTCTTCCACCACCACTTCCGCCACGCGGGCGAACTTGTTGGCAAAGGTCGGTACTTTCAGGTCGAGATTAACCAGCAGGTCCTGATGTTGACCGCAGTCGTCTCCCAGGCCCAGCACAATCAAACCCTGCGGCTCGCTCTCGGCGGGGCCATGGGGCACGAAACTTTCGCCCTTGAACGCCCAGAGGCGTGCGTCGAGATCGTCACGTTGGCTCGCATCGCTGCAATGCAGGTAGATGCGATGGCCCATGCGCCAGGCTTTTTCAGTGAGCTTGCAGGCGAAATCCAGCCGCGCCGACGGATCGGCGCTGGGCAGGATATAGAAGTCGACTTTGGTCATTGCGGTTCCTGGAATCAACTTCCGCGGAATCTGTAGGAGCGAGCTTGCTCGCGAAGGTCGTCAACGATTACGCGGGAAACCAGGTTAATCGCGGTGATCTTGAGTTTTTCGCGAGCAAGCTCGCTCCTACAGTGGTCAGTGAGCGATATTTAGGCTTTGGCGCGGTCCAGCAGGTACTGGGTCAGCAGGGGCACCGGACGGCCAGTGGCGCCCTTGTCCTTGCCGCCGCTGGTCCAAGCGGTGCCGGCGATGTCCAGGTGCGCCCAGTTGAGGTTCTTGGTAAAGCGCGACAGGAAGCAGGCTGCGGTGATGGTGCCGGCTTTCGGCCCGCCAATGTTGGCGATGTCGGCAAACGGGCTGTCGAGCTGTTCCTGGTACTCATCGAACAGTGGCAACTGCCAGGCACGGTCGTCTGCGGACTGACCGGCGCTGAGCAGCTGGCCGATCAGTTCGTCGTTGTTGCCCAGCAGGCCGGAGGTGTGTGCGCCCAGGGCGACGACACAGGCGCCGGTCAGGGTCGCGATGTCGATCACGGCCTGGGGCTTGAAACGTTCTGAATAGGTCAGGGCGTCGCACAGCACCAGGCGGCCTTCGGCGTCGGTGTTGAGGATTTCCACGGTCTGGCCGCTCATGGTGGTGACGATGTCGCCTGGGCGCGCAGCGTTGCCGCTCGGCATGTTCTCGGCGCAGGCCAGGATGCACACCAGGTTGATCGGCAGTTTCAGTTCGAGCACGGCGCGCAGGGTACCGAAGACGCTGGCGGCGCCGCCCATGTCGTACTTCATTTCGTCCATGCCGGCGCCCGGCTTGAGGCTGATGCCGCCGGTGTCGAAAGTGATGCCTTTGCCGACCAGGGCGAACGGCTTCTCGGATTTCTTGCCGCCGTTGTATTGCATGACGATCAGGCGCGGAGGCTGGGCGCTGCCCTGGCCCACGGCGTAGAACGAGCCCATGCCCAGGTCCTTGATCTTCTTCTCGTCAAGGACTTCGACTTTCAGGCTCTTGAATTCCTTGCCCAGGCTCTTGGCCTGCTCGCCCAGGAAAGTCGGGTGGCAGATGTTCGGCGGCAGGTTGCCCAGGTTGCGGGTGAACGCCATGCCGTTGGCGATCGCGGTAGCGTGGGCCACGGCACGCTCGACTTCAGCCTGGGCGGCCTTGATGGTCACCAGGGTGATTTTCTTCAGGGCGCGCGGCTCGGCTTTCTGGCTCTTGAACTGGTCGAATGTGTATTGGCCGTCCACCAGGGTTTCAGCCAGCAGGCGGGTCTTGCCGTAGCTGTCACGACCCTTGACCACGACTTCGTCCAGTGCCAGTACCGCATCGCTGCCGTTCAGGCCCTTGAGGGTATTGAGGATGCCGGCAATGATTTTACGGAATGGGCGATCACCCAGTTCTTCGTCCTTGCCGACGCCGACCAGCAATACGCGCTCGGCCTTGAGGTTGGGCAGGCTGTGCAGCAGCAGGCTCTGGCCAACTTTGCCGGCGAGGTCGCCACGCTTGAGCACGGCGCTGATCGCGCCGCCGCTCAGTGCGTCAATTTGGCTGGCCACGGCGCCGAGTTTGCGGCCTTCGCTGACGGCAACCACCAGCGTGGCGGTTTTCAACGTTTGCGGATTAACGCTTTTTACAACCAGTTCCATGTCGGGGCCCCTGAATCAATGATCAACACGCAAGTGTCTGAACTTGCCTATAAATAGAGTACGCAAGGCAGGCTTGCGGCAAAGGCCGCAGTTTGAACCTCGTCGGCGGCGCCTGACAACCCTGGGTCGCAGGTTCGTCACGGTTCCGGCCGCTCTTGCAGGAGCGAACTGGATCCGGGCGGCGTTGCGCCGATGAACCTGAGAGCACCGTTGAGTGTCAGACGTCCCGCGTAATCGTTGACGAGCACGCGAGCGAGCTCCCGCATGGCGAACGCGCGCAGTGACAGGCGCATGCAATCACAGGATAATGCGCCATCTTTTTCGGCGGCCCTGCTTTGCGGTCCGCCTGCTACGTTTGCTTGTTTGGCCGCCTTCGCCTGACAACCCTGGAGTGTCTGGTTTGATTGTCTTTCGTTACCTATCCCGCGAAGTCCTGTTGACCTTGAGCGCCGTCAGCGCCGTGCTGCTGGTCATCATCATGAGCGGACGCTTCATCAAATACCTCGCCCAGGCCGCTGCGGGCCTTCTGGATCCAGGCTCCCTGTTCCTGATCATGGGGTTTCGTCTGCCGGGCTTCCTGCAACTGATCCTGCCACTGGGCCTGTTCCTGGGCATTCTGCTGGCTTACGGTCGCCTGTACCTCGAAAGCGAAATGACCGTGTTGTCGGCCACCGGCATGAGTCAGCAACGCCTGTTCGCCATGACCCTGTTCCCGGCCACCCTGGTGGCATTGGTGGTGGCATGGCTGAGCCTGAGCCTGGCGCCACAAGGGGCCAACCAGTTCCAGTTGCTGCTGAACAAGCAAGACGCCCTGACTGAATTCGACACCCTGGAGCCGGGCCGCTTCCAGGCCCTACGTGATGGAACGCGGGTGACCTACACCGAGACCCTGACGGACGATCGCATCAACCTCGGTGGCGTGTTCATTTCCCAGAAGAACACCAGCACCGACCAGAAGGATCGCGGAATTTCCGTGCTGGTGGCCGAGAGGGGTCGCCAGGAAATCCGCCCTGACGGCAACCGCTACCTGATTCTCGACAATGGCTATCGCTACGACGGCAAGCCGGGCCAGGCCGACTATCGCGCCATCAAGTACGACGAGTACGGCGTGCTGCTGCCCAAGCCGGATGTCAGCGACGAAGTCACCGACCGTGACGCGATGCCCACCAGCAGCCTGATTGGCAGCGATGACGTTCGCTCGCGCACCGAATTGCAATGGCGCATGTCCCTGCCGTTGCTGGTCTTTATTGTCACCCTGATGGCGGTGCCGCTGTCGCGAGTGAATCCGCGCCAGGGGCGATTCCTCAAGCTGCTGCCAGCGATTCTTCTTTATATGGCCTACCTGACCATCCTGATTGCCGCTCGCGGCGCGCTCGAAAAAGGCAAGATCCCGATGGCCCTCGGCTTGTGGTGGGTGCACGGGATCTTCCTGGCGATTGGGCTGGGCTTGCTCTATTGGGAGCCCCTGCGCCTGAAGATGGCGAGTCGCCGCAGCGCGCTGGAGGTGGCCCGTGGTTAAGCTGGATCGCTACATTGGTAGCAGTGTTTTCGTCGCCATCCTGGCCGTATTGGGCATCATTCTCGGTTTGGCGACGCTGTTCGCCTTCATCGACGAGATGGGCGATGCGAGCGATACCTACACCTTGCTGGACGTGTTGAGTTACGTCCTGCTGACGGCCCCCCGACGTTTGTACGACATGTTGCCGATGGCGGCCTTGATCGGCTGCCTGATCGGCCTGGGGAGCCTGGCCAGCAACAGCGAACTGACCATCATGCGCGCCGCTGGCGTGTCCATTGGCCGGATCGTCTGGGCAGTAATGAAGCCGATGCTGGTGCTGATGGTTGTCGGAGTCCTGATCGGCGAGTACGTTGCGCCGGCCACCGAAAGCGCTGCCCAGGCCAATCGTTCGCTGGCCCAGGGCAGCGGTGACGCGCAAAGTGCCCGTCACGGCCTGTGGCATCGCCAGGGTGACGAGTTCATTCACGTCAACTCGGTACAACCCAACGGCTTGCTGTACGGTGTCACCCGCTATCGCTTCGACAAAGAGCGGCACATGCTGTCGGCCAGCTTCGCCAAGCGTGCGGAGTTCGACAAGGACCACTGGCAGCTGAGCGATGTCACCACCACGGTATTCCATGAGAAGAACACTGAAGTGGTTGCGGCCCCGGTCGAGCGCTGGGAAGTTGCCCTCAGTCCGCAACTGCTGAGCACGGTGGTCATGGCGCCAGAGTCTCTGTCGATCTCCGGTTTGTGGGGGTATATCCATTACCTGGCCGACCAGGGGCTGAATAACGGCCGTTACTGGTTGGCATTTTGGGTCAAGGTGTTGCAGCCGCTGGTCACTGCGGCACTGGTGCTGATGGCGATCTCCTTCATCTTTGGTCCGCTGCGCTCGGTGACCCTCGGTCAGCGGGTGTTCACCGGTGTACTGGTGGGGTTCACCTTCCGAATCGTTCAGGATCTGCTGGGGCCATCGAGCCTGGTGTTCGGTTTCTCGCCGCTGTTTGCGGTGCTGGTGCCTGCCAGCGTGTGCGCCCTGGCCGGGGTCTGGTTGTTGCGCCGGGCCGGTTGATTGCGGGTATTTCCCGAACAACGAGCCAATGAAAAACGCCCTTGTCGTGAGACCGGGGCGTTTTTGTCAGTGCCGTCCGACCTGCGCAGGTGACGCTTGCGCCGTGGATCAGGTACAATTCCCGGCTATTTTTCCGCGGGCTATGCCTGCAGCCTTTTTGAGTGTTGATCCGTGAGTGATTTGAGTCATATCCGCAATTTCTCCATCATCGCCCACATTGACCATGGCAAGTCGACGCTGGCCGATCGATTCATCCAGATGTGCGGCGGCCTTGCCGAGCGCGAAATGGAAGCCCAGGTACTGGACTCCATGGACCTGGAGCGTGAACGCGGGATCACCATCAAGGCCCACAGCGTCACCCTTTATTACACCGCTCGCGATGGCATCAAGTACCAACTGAACTTCATCGACACCCCGGGCCACGTCGACTTCACCTATGAAGTCAGCCGCTCGCTGGCGGCCTGTGAAGGTGCTTTGCTGGTGGTCGACGCTGGCCAGGGCGTGGAAGCGCAGTCGGTTGCCAACTGCTACACGGCGATCGAGCAGGGCCTGGAAGTCATGCCCGTGCTGAACAAGATCGACCTGCCGCAGGCCGATCCGGACCGCGTGAAGGAAGAAATCGAGAAGATCATCGGCATCGATGCCACTGATGCCGTCGAGTGCAGCGCCAAGACCGGCCTGGGCGTCGATGAAGTCCTCGAGCGTCTGGTGCGCACCATTCCTGCGCCGACCGGCAACTACGAAGATCCGCTGCAAGCGTTGATCATCGACTCCTGGTTCGACAACTACCTGGGCGTTGTTTCCCTGGTACGCGTGCGCCATGGCCGCGTGAAGAAGGGCGACAAGATTCTCGTCAAGTCCACCGGCAAGATCCACCTGGTGGACAGCGTCGGTGTATTCAACCCTAAACATACCGCTACCACTGACCTTAAGGCCGGTGAAGTAGGCTTCATCATCGCTGGCATCAAGGACATTCACGGTGCGCCGGTGGGTGACACCCTGACCTTGAGCTCAACCCCGGACGTCGACGTCCTGCCGGGTTTCAAGCGCATTCAGCCGCAGGTTTACGCCGGCCTGTTTCCGGTCAGCTCCGACGACTTCGAAGATTTCCGTGAGGCCCTGCAAAAGCTCACCCTCAACGACTCGTCGCTGCAGTACACCCCAGAGAGTTCCGACGCCCTGGGCTTCGGCTTCCGTTGCGGGTTCCTCGGCATGCTGCACATGGAAATCATCCAGGAGCGCCTGGAGCGCGAGTATGACCTGGACCTGATCACCACGGCGCCGACGGTAATTTTCGAGCTGTTGCTGAAAACCGGTGAAACGATTTACGTCGACAACCCGTCGAAGCTTCCAGACCTGTCTTCCATCGAAGACATGCGCGAGCCGATCGTGCGGGCCAACATTCTTGTGCCGCAAGAGCACCTGGGCAACGTCATTACCCTGTGCATCGAGAAGCGTGGCGTGCAGCACGACATGCTGTTCCTCGGTACCCAGGTCCAGGTGACCTACGATCTGCCGATGAACGAAGTGGTCCTGGACTTCTTCGATCGCCTGAAGTCCACCAGCCGCGGCTATGCTTCGCTGGACTACCATTTCGATCGTTATCAGTCGGCTAACCTGGTGAAACTGGATGTGCTGATCAACGGTGACAAGGTCGACGCCCTGGCGCTGATCGTGCACAAGGATAACGCGCACTACAAAGGTCGCCAGTTGACCGAGAAGATGAAAGAACTGATTCCGCGCCAGATGTTCGACGTCGCGATCCAGGCCGCCATTGGCGGGCAGATCATTGCGCGAACCTCCGTCAAGGCACTCAGAAAGAACGTATTGGCCAAATGCTACGGCGGCGACGTCAGCCGTAAGAAGAAACTGCTTGAAAAGCAAAAGGCCGGTAAAAAACGCATGAAGCAAGTCGGCAACGTGGAAATTCCACAAGAAGCCTTCCTTGCAGTGCTCAGGTTGGATAGTTAGGTCCTATGTCACTAAATTTCCCGCTGTTGCTGGTCATCGCCGTGTTCGTCTGCGGCCTGTTGGCGTTGCTCGATCTGGTTTTTCTCGCGCCGCGTCGGCGTGCAGCCATTGCATCCTATCAGGGCAGCGTCAGCCAGCCTGACGGGATGGTGGTCGAAAAACTGAACAAGGAGCCGCTGCTGGTCGAATACGGCAAGTCGTTCTTCCCGGTGTTGTTCATCGTGCTGGTGCTGCGTTCGTTCCTGGTGGAACCGTTCCAGATTCCATCCGGCTCGATGAAACCGACCCTGGACGTTGGCGATTTCATTCTGGTGAGCAAGTTCTCCTACGGGATCCGCTTGCCGGTGATCGACAAGAAAGTGATCGAAATCGGTGACCCGCAGCGCGGCGATGTGATGGTTTTCCGCTATCCGAGCGATCCGAACGTCAACTACATCAAGCGTGTAGTGGGCCTGCCGGGCGACCAGATTCGCTACACCGCCGACAAGCGCCTGTTCGTCAACGGCGAGTCCGTTGCCGAGCAGTTGATCGGCTCCGAGCCGGGCACCCTGGGCAGTGCCGAGCTCTACAAGGAAAAACTCGGTGTCGCCGAGCACCTGATCCGCAAGGAAATGAGCCGCTATCGCGCAACGCCGGACCGTTCGTGGACCGTGCCTGCCGGGCACTACTTCATGATGGGCGACAACCGCGACAACTCCAACGACAGTCGCTATTGGGATGATCCGAGTATTCCCAAGGACCTGCTGGGCATGGTCCCCGACAAGAATATCGTCGGCAAGGCCTTCGCGGTCTGGATGAGCTGGCCTGAACCCAAACTCAGTCACCTGCCGAACTTCTCGCGGGTTGGCCTGATCAAGTAATCACACACGGCGCTGTTGAACACAGCGCCGAATGCATTTCTGGAGCCGCTACAATCGGCGCCCGAAGCATGAAAACAATGATATTCAGGACGTAATTTTTGAACACAGCGTTAATTGTCCCAAGCCTGCGCCGCACCCCGGCGATGGCGGTGGAATCCAGCCACGAACTCAGCGTGGGTACACCGTGAGCGTTTCCTTAAGCCGTCTAGAGCGTCAGCTCGGCTACACCTTCAAGGACCAGGAACTGATGGTCCTGGCCCTGACTCACCGCAGCTTTGCCGGGCGCAACAACGAACGCCTGGAATTCCTCGGTGATGCCATCCTCAATTTCGTCGCTGGCGAGGCGCTGTTCGATCGCTTCCCGCTGGCTCGCGAAGGCCAGTTGTCGCGTCTGCGCGCACGCCTGGTGAAAGGTGAGACCCTGGCTGTACTGGCCCGCGGTTTCGATCTGGGCGAGTACCTGCGCCTGGGCTCTGGCGAGTTGAAGAGCGGCGGTTTCCGTCGCGAGTCGATTCTGGCCGATGCCCTGGAAGCGCTGATTGGTGCAATCTACCTGGACGCGGGCATGGACATGGCGCGCGAGCGCGTGCTGGCCTGGCTGGCCGGTGAGTTCGAAGGCCTGACGCTGGTCGACACCAACAAAGATCCAAAGACCCGCCTGCAGGAATTCCTGCAATCGCGTGGGTGTGAGCTGCCGCGTTACGAAGTGGTGGATATCCAGGGTGAGCCGCATTGCCGGACGTTCTTCGTCGAATGTGAAATCACCTTATTGAATGAAAAAAGCCGAGGTCAGGGTGTGAGTCGTCGTATTGCCGAACAGGTAGCGGCCGCCGCAGCACTGATTGCCCTGGGTGTGGAGAATGGCAATGACTGATTCAACCGCAACACGCTGTGGCTATGTTGCCATCGTCGGCCGTCCCAACGTGGGCAAGTCCACGTTGCTGAACCACATCCTCGGCCAGAAGCTCGCGATCACTTCGCGCAAGCCGCAAACCCCCCGCCACAACATGCTGGGCATCAAGACCGAAGGCGCCGTGCAGGCGATCTACGTCGACACTCCGGGCATGCACAAAGGTGGCGAAAAAGCCCTCAACCGCTACATGAACAAGACGGCCTCGGCAGCCTTGAAAGACGTGGACGTGGTGATCTTCGTAGTCGACCGCACCAAGTGGACCGACGAGGACCAGATGGTCCTGGAGCGCGTCCAGTATGTGACCGGCCCGCTGATCGTGGCGTTGAACAAGACGGATCGCATCGAAGACAAAGCCGAGCTGATGCCGCACCTGAGCTGGTTGCAGGAGCAGCTGCCGAACGCGCAGATCATGCCGATCTCGGCCCAGCACGGGCACAACCTCGAAGCGCTGGAGCGGGTGATTGCCGGCTACCTTCCGGAAAACGATCACTTCTTCCCCGAAGACCAGATCACCGACCGCAGCAGTCGCTTCCTCGCCGCCGAACTGGTGCGCGAAAAGATCATGCGCCAGATGGGTGCAGAGCTGCCGTACCAGATCACCGTCGAAATCGAAGAGTTCAAGCAGCAGGGCAAGACCCTGCATATTCATGCCTTGATCCTCGTCGAGCGCGACGGCCAGAAGAAGATCATCATTGGCGACAAGGGCGAGCGCATCAAGCGCATCGGCACCGAGGCGCGCAAGGACATGGAGCTGCTGTTCGACTCCAAGATCATGCTCAACCTCTGGGTGAAAGTGAAAGGCGGCTGGTCCGATGACGAGCGCGCGCTGCGTTCGCTGGGTTACGGCGACCTGTAAACCCGATCGACGCTGCACCGCAGAACCTGTGGGAGCGGGCTTGCCCGCGATGAGGATGTAACATTCAATATAGATGTTGGATGTCAGTCCGCCATCGCGGGCAGGCCCGCTCCCACATTGGTTTTTGTTGTTTGTAGAGCTGCGCACTTTCTTCGAGAACCCTGACTTCCATGTCGCAAACCCCACCCATTCCCCAGCCCGCCTTCGTACTCCACTCTCGCGCCTACCGCGAGAGCAGCGCGTTGGTCGACTTCCTTACGCCGCAAGGTCGGCTACGGGCGGTGTTGCGCAGTGCGCGGGGCAAGGCCGGGACCTTGGCCAGGCCCTTCGTGCCCCTGGAAGTCGAATTTCGCGGGCGAGGGGAGCTGAAGAACGTCGGGCGGATGGAAGCCTCGGGGGTTTCCACCTGGCTCAACGGCGAAGCGCTGTTCAGTGGCCTGTACCTCAATGAACTGCTGATTCGCCTGCTACCCGCCGAAGACCCGCTGCCGGGTGTGTTCGACCACTACGCCGCGACGTTGCTGGCGCTGGCCGAAGGTCGTCCGCTGGAGCCGTTGCTGCGCTCCTTTGAATGGCGGTTGCTCGATGATCTGGGCTACGGCTTCGCGCTCGGCACGGATATCCACGGTGAGCCTGTAGCGCCGGACGGTCTGTATCGCCTGCAGGTGGACGCGGGACTGGAGCGGGTGTACCTGTTGCAGCCCGGACTGTTCAACGGCACTGAATTGCTGGCCATGGCCGAAGCGGACTGGTCGGCACCGGGTGCTTTATCGGCCGCCAAACGGTTGATGCGCCAGGCACTTGCCGTGCATCTGGGCGGTCGTCCCCTGGTTTCCCGAGAGTTGTTTCGAAAGCCGTAAAATCCCCGTGTATGCTGTGCACCGAACTTTCCCCTCTTCAGGAGCGCTTCCGTGACCACCAGCAATCGCATTCTTCTTGGCGTGAACATCGACCACGTTGCCACCCTGCGTCAGGCCCGGGGCACTCGTTACCCGGATCCGGTCAAGGCCGCACTGGACGCGGAAGAGGCGGGCGCTGACGGCATCACCGTGCACCTGCGCGAAGACCGTCGCCATATTCAGGAGCGCGACGTGCTGCTGCTCAAGGATGTGCTGCAGACCCGCATGAACTTCGAGATGGGCGTCACTGAAGAGATGATGGTGTTCGCCGAGCGCATCCGCCCTGCGCACATTTGCCTGGTCCCGGAAACTCGCCAGGAGCTGACCACTGAAGGCGGGCTGGATGTAGCGGGGCAGGAGACTCGGATCAAGGCGGCGGTGGACCGACTGGCGAAAATTGGCTGCGAGGTGTCGTTGTTCATCGACGCGGACGAGCGCCAGATCGAAGCGTCCCGCCGAGTGGGTGCGCCGGCCATCGAGCTGCACACGGGGCGTTACGCGGACGCCGAGACGCCGACGCAAGTGGCTGAAGAGCTCAAGCGTGTAGCGGATGGCGTGGCTTTTGGTCTGGCCCAGGGTTTGATCGTCAACGCCGGCCACGGTCTGCACTACCACAACGTTGAAGCGGTGGCTGCGATCAAGGGCATCAACGAACTTAATATCGGCCACGCGCTGGTCGCCCATGCTCTATTTGTCGGCTTCAAGTCGGCGGTGTCGGAGATGAAATCGCTGATTCTGGCAGCGGCGTTGAAAGGCTAAGATCAAAAGATCGCAGCCTCCGGCAGCTCCTACAGGTGTACGCATAACCCTGTAGGAGGTGCCGGAGGCTCGGGCCGCGTTCGGACGATCTTTTTGCTTTAAAGCTGCGGCGATTCCTGGTTCGGTTTGGACTTGTCGATCCCCGGCACATGCAAATTGCCTTCAGCCACCTGATCACCCTCAAGCTGCGGCTGTGTCACCCAGGTCAGGATGTCGTAATACCGGCGGATGTTCGCCACAAAATGCACCGGCTCGCCGCCCCGGGCATAACCATAGCGGGTCTTGCTGTACCACTGCTTCTGCGACAGGCGCGGCAGGATCTTCTTCACGTCCAGCCATTTGTTCGGATTCAGCCCTTCCTTGGCGGTCAGCTTGCGCGCGTCATCCAGGTGGCCGCTGCCGACGTTGTAGGCCGCCAGGGCAAACCAGGTGCGGTCTGGCTCCTTGATTGAATCGTCCAGCTGTTCCTTCATGTAAGCCAGGTACTTGGCGCCGCCCATGATGCTCTGCTTGGGGTCCAGGCGATTGGACACGCCCATGGCCTGCGCAGTGTTCTGGGTCAGCATCATCAGGCCACGCACGCCGGTCTTGGACGTCACTGCGGCCTGCCACAGGGATTCCTGATAACCCACCGCCGCCAGCAGGCGCCAGTCGACCTTTTCTTTCTTGGCGTAGGCCTTGAAGTGCTGTTCGTACTTGGGCAGCCGTTGCTGCAAATGCTGGGCGAAGGTCGTGGCGCCCATGTAGCCGAGCACGTCGACGTGACCGTAGTAGCGGTCCTTCAAACGTTGCAGGGTGCCGTTCTTCTTGACCTTGTCGAGGTAGTCGTTGATCTCGTTGAGCAGGCTGTTGTCTTCGCCTGCCGCCACGGCCCAGCTCTGGTTGCTGGCGTCACCCAGGTCAAAGGCGACCCGCACGTTGGGGAAGTAGACCTGGTTCATCGCCACTTCGTTGGAGTCGACCAGGGTCAGGTCGATCTGGCCTTCATCGACCATGCGCAACAGGTCCACGACTTCGACGGCGTCGGACTCTTCGTATTCAATGCGCGGAAATTTCCGTTTAAGCTCTGTCAGTTGCTCGGCATGGGTGCTGCCCTTGAGCACCATGATCTTCTTGCCCACCAGATCCCCCGCATCGGTAGGCCGTGACTGGCCGTTGCGATAGATGATCTGCGGGGTGACTTCCAGGTAGGAGTGGGAGAACCGCACCTGCTTTTTGCGTTGCTCGCTGCTGACCAGTCCGGCAGCAGCCAGCACAGGGCCGTTGGGCTTGCCCACCTGATTGAACAGGTCGTCCAGATTGTCGGCGGTTTCGATTTTCAGCTCGACCCCCAGATCGTCGGCGAAACGTTTCACCAGCTCGTATTCAAAGCCGGTTTCACCGCTGCGATCCTGAAAGTAGGTGGCGGGGCTGTTTCGGGTAACCACCCGCAGCACGCCATCCTCCTTTACACGCTCGAGTGTGTTGGGTTTATCAACACAGCCACCAAGCATCAGGAAGAGTCCGGTTGCGATCAGCCATTTGGCGTACCGCGGACGCAAAGCCGTTGGGGAAAACATCTGCGCAGTATACGCAAAGGACCACGAGCGCCATATCTCGACAGCACTGGGCCAGTCTGCTAGAGCAGCAAAAAACGGCGCACAACCCGCAGGAATGGGCTTTTACGGCGCTTCTTGATGGAAAAAATAAGCGCTGAACGCCTCCTGTTTCTGCCCTGAAACCCCGGCCCGACGTTCGGGTACGGCCGTGCGTACCGTTTCGGGTGATGTCACGGGCGGTTTAGGCTAGAATGCACGGCCTCAAAGCACACCCCTTCCCGAGGCTGTCCCGAAGATGTTGATCCTGCGCGGCGCTCCTGCCCTTTCTGCCTTTCGCCACAGCAAACTCCTTGAGCAACTTCGCCGATGCGTCCCGGCTGTCAGCGGCTTGTATGCTGAATTCGCTCACTTCGCCGAGGTTACCGGCGTCCTGACCGGCGACGAACAGCAGGTGCTCGCGCGCCTTCTGAAGTACGGCCCAAGTGTTCCAGTCCAGGAGCCGACCGGTCGTCTGTTCTTGGTGTTGCCACGTTTCGGCACCATCTCGCCCTGGTCCAGCAAAGCCAGCGACATCGCTCGCAACTGCGGCCTGGGCAAGATCCAGCGCCTTGAGCGCGGCATCGCCTTCTATGTCGCCGGCCAGTTCAGCGAAACTGAAGCGCAGCTGATCTCGGACGCCTTGCACGACCGCATGACCCAGATCGTCCTGGCCAACCTGGAGCAGGCCGCAGGTCTGTTCAGCCACGCCGAGCCCAAGCCCCTGACCGCGATCGACGTGTTGGGCGGCGGCCGCGCCGCGCTGGAAAAAGCCAACACCGAGCTGGGTCTGGCCCTGGCCGAAGACGAGATCGACTATCTGGTCAACGCTTTCGTCGGCTTGAAGCGCAACCCACACGACATCGAACTGATGATGTTCGCCCAGGCCAACTCCGAGCACTGCCGTCACAAGATCTTCAACGCCAGTTGGGACATTGACGGTCAGAGCCAGGAAAAAAGCCTGTTCGGCATGATCAAGAACACCTACCAGATGCACAGCGAAGGCGTCCTGTCCGCTTACAAGGACAACGCCTCGGTGATCGTCGGTAACGTCGCCGGTCGTTTCTTCCCGGACCCTGAAACCCGCCAGTACGGCGCGGTGCAGGAGCCGGTGCACATCCTGATGAAGGTGGAAACCCACAACCACCCGACCGCGATCGCCCCGTTCCCGGGCGCATCCACCGGTTCCGGTGGCGAGATCCGCGACGAAGGCGCTACCGGTCGCGGCGCCAAGCCAAAGGCTGGCCTCACTGGTTTCACCGTGTCGAACCTGCAGATCCCGGGCTTCGAACAGCCGTGGGAAGTGCCGTACGGCAAGCCTGAGCGCATCGTTACCGCGCTGGACATCATGATCGAAGGCCCACTGGGTGGCGCCGCGTTCAACAACGAATTCGGCCGTCCCGCCCTGACCGGCTACTTCCGTACCTTCGAACAGTCGATCACCACTCCCCGTGGCGACGAGGTTCGCGGTTACCACAAGCCGATCATGCTGGCCGGCGGCATGGGTAACATCCGTGCCGAACACGTACAGAAAGGCGAGATCATTGTCGGCTCCAAGCTGATCGTCCTCGGTGGCCCGGCCATGTTGATCGGCCTGGGTGGCGGCGCGGCTTCCTCCATGGCCACCGGCACCAGCTCGGCTGACCTGGATTTTGCATCCGTACAGCGCGAAAACCCGGAAATGGAACGTCGCTGCCAGGAAGTCATCGACCGTTGCTGGCAGTTGGGTGACAAGAACCCGATCAGCTTCATCCATGACGTCGGCGCCGGCGGCCTGTCCAACGCTTTCCCGGAACTGGTCAACGACGGCAACCGTGGCGGTCGCTTCGAACTGCGCAACATTCCAAACGACGAGCCGGGCATGGCCCCGCACGAAATCTGGAGTAACGAATCCCAGGAACGTTACGTCCTGGCGGTTGGCCCTGCGGACTTCGAACGCTTCCAGGCGATCTGCGAACGCGAGCGTTGCCCGTTTGCCGTCGTCGGCGAAGCCACTGCCGAGCCGCAACTGACCGTTACCGACAGTCACTTCGGCAACAACCCGGTGGACATGCCACTCGAAGTGCTGCTGGGCAAGGCTCCGCGCATGCACCGCTCGGCTGTTCGTGAAAACGAACTGGGCGATGACTTCGATCCGGCGACGCTCGAGATCGCCGACTGCGTTGAACGCGTTCTGCATCACCCGGCCGTCGCCAGCAAAAGCTTCCTGATCACCATCGGCGACCGCACCATCACCGGCCTCGTGGCCCGTGACCAGATGGTCGGCCCGTGGCAGGTTCCAGTGGCCGACGTTGCCGTCACCGCCACCAGCTTCGACGTCTACACCGGTGAAGCCATGGCCATGGGCGAGCGGACTCCGCTGGCTCTGCTGGACGCTCCGGCGTCGGGCCGCATGGCCATTGGTGAGACCCTGACCAACATCGCCGCTTCGCGCATCAACAAGATCTCCGACATCAAACTGTCGGCGAACTGGATGTCCGCGGCCGGTCACCCGGGTGAAGACGCACGTCTGTACGACACCGTGAAGGCAGTTGGCATGGAATTGTGCCCGGACCTGGGTATCACCATCCCGGTGGGCAAGGACTCCATGTCCATGGCCACCCGCTGGAACGATAACGGCGAAGACAAGACCGTCACCTCGCCGATGTCCCTGATCGTGACCGGTTTCGCGCCAGTGGCTGACATCCGTCAGACCCTGACTCCGGAACTGCGCATGGACAAGGGCACCACCGACCTGATCCTGATCGACCTGGGCCGTGGCCAGAACCGCATGGGCGCCTCGATCCTGGCCCAGGTTCACGGCAAGCTCGGCTCGCAAGCGCCGGACGTCGATGATGCCGAAGACCTGAAAGCCTTCTTCGCAGTGATCCAGGGCCTCAACGCCGATGGTCACCTGCTGGCTTACCACGACCGTTCCGACGGTGGCCTGCTGACCAGCGTAGTGGAAATGGCGTTTGCCGGTCACTGCGGCCTGAGCCTGAATCTCGATGGTCTGGCAGAAACCTCCGCTGACATCGCCGCGATCCTGTTCAACGAAGAACTGGGCGCCGTGATCCAGGTTCGTCAGGACGCCACGCCAGACATCCTCGCGCAGTTCAGCGCGGCCGGTCTGGGCGACTGCGTGTCGGTGATCGGTCAGCCAATGAACAATGGCCAGATCAACATCACGTTCAACGGCGAAACCGTATTCGAAGGCCAGCGTCGTCTGCTGCAACGTACCTGGGCTGAAACCAGCTACCAGATCCAGCGTCTGCGCGACAACGTCGACTGCGCCGAACAAGAGTTCGACGTGCTGCTGGAAGAAGACAACCCGGGCCTGAGCGTCAAGCTGAGCTTTGACGTCAACCAGGACGTCGCTGCGCCTTACATCAAGAAAGGCATTCGTCCACAGGTTGCCGTATTGCGTGAGCAGGGCGTCAACGGTCAGGTGGAAATGGCGGCGGCATTTGATCGCGCCGGCTTCAACGCCATTGACGTGCACATGAGCGACATCCTGGCCGGCCGTGTCGACCTGAACGAGTTCAAGGGCCTGGTAGCCTGCGGTGGTTTCTCCTACGGCGACGTACTGGGTGCCGGCGAAGGCTGGGCCAAGTCCGCGCTGTTCAACAGCCGTGCTCGCGATGCGTTCCAGGGCTTCTTCGAACGCAACGACAGCTTCACTCTCGGTGTGTGCAACGGTTGCCAGATGATGTCCAACCTGCATGAGCTGATCCCGGGCAGCGAGTTCTGGCCACACTTCGTGCGCAACCGTTCCGAGCAGTTCGAAGCGCGCGTGGCGATGGTTCAGGTCCAGGAATCGAACTCGATCTTCCTCCAGGGCATGGCCGGTTCGCGTATGCCGATCGCCATCGCCCACGGTGAAGGCCATGCCGAGTTCGCCAGCGAAGAAGCCTTGCTCGAAGCCGATCTGTCGGGGTGCGTGGCGATGCGTTTCGTCGACAACCACGGCAAGGTCACCGAGAAGTATCCGGCCAACCCGAACGGCTCGCCGCGCGGCATCACCGGGCTGACCAGCCGTGACGGTCGCGTGACCATCATGATGCCGCACCCTGAGCGTGTATTCCGCGCCGTGCAGAACTCGTGGCGCTCGGAAGACTGGAACGAAGACGCGCCGTGGATGCGCATGTTCCGCAACGCTCGCGTGTGGGTGAACTAAGCCCCATGTTCAAGCTCGCCTTTTTCGTTCCGACCAGCCACGTCGATGGGGTCAAGAGTGCTGTGTTCGCTGCCGGTGGCGGTCGAATCGGTGCCTATGACCACTGTTCGTGGCAGGTCCTGGGCCAAGGCCAGTTCCGCCCGCTGGACGGCAGTCAGCCGTTCATTGGCGAGGCTGGCGAGGTCGAGCAGGTGGAGGAATGGAAAGTCGAGCTGGTCGTGGCGGATGAGCTGATCGTGGCCGTGGTGGCCGCGTTGAAGCTCAGTCACCCGTATGAGACACCGGCTTACGAGGTATGGCGGCTGGAGGATTATTGATCTCTGGTTGCTGAGGCAGGAAACCCGCTGGGCCAGTTTGGTCGGCGGGTTTTTTGTTGCCTATAAGCTCCGTCTGACGTGTGCTTCGCAGGGTTCCTACAAGTTTTTAGGGTTGTCGCTCGGAACCCGAATCTCTAGTTTCCTGGGTTTAAATACCTGAGTGACCGACCCCATGAAGCCCGATCAAAAATCCTCCGATAAGCCATTGCGGTGTGTGATGTATCGCGTCACAGTCCTCGCATGATTGTCAGCTGGAAACATAAAGGCCTCAGAGCTTTCTATGAGACTGGTTCAACCAAAGGCATCAACACGAATCATGCAAAGCGCTTGCGTCGAGTCCTCCTCATCCTGGACAGCGCCCGCCACTCAAGTGAGCTGGATCTCCCCGGTTGGCGATTCCATAGTTTGAGAGGCGAGCTGGCTGACTATTGGTCGGTCAGCATAAGTGGTACTGGCGCATCATTTTTCGCATGTTCGACGACCACGTCGAGCTGGTTGATTATCTTGACTACCACTGAGCAGAGGCAGCTGAATGGGTATGCACAATCCTCCTCATCCTGGCGAAATCTTGCTTGAGGACGTGGTTCCCGGACTGGGGATCACCATTACTGAAATGGCTCGACGTCTCGGGTATGCCCGGGAAACTTTTTCCAGAATATTGCATGGGCACGCGCCTATCAGTCCCGATCTGGCTGTACGTTTGGAGCGCGCTGGCATCAGCAAGGCCCAAACCTGGCTGGCCATGCAGTGCAGCTACGATTTGTGGCAGGCCGAGCACCGCGAGCAGCCTCAGATCGAGCGGTTTGCTCGCATCGATTGAGCTACGATCAAACCCGCTTTCTCAGCCGTGCGCTGATTGATGGGGGGATCACTTACGGCTGAAACGCCCCAATGAAAATCGCCGGATCCACCCGCGCATCATTCAGGCTCACATTCCAGTGCATGTGCGGGCCGGTGGCGCGGCCGGTGGCGCCGACTTTGCCGACTACGCCGCCGCGAGGCATTTGCTGGCCGACGTTCACGTCGATTTTCGACATGTGGCAGAACATGCTGATAAAGCCCTGGCCGTGGTCGACGAACACCGTGTTGCCGTTGAAGAAGTAGTTGCCGATCAGGATCACCTTGCCGGCGGCGGGGGTCTTGATCGGGGTGCCGGCGGGTACGGCGAAGTCCAGGCCGGAGTGGGCGTTGCGTTCTTCGCCGTTGAAGAAGCGACGCACGCCGAACTTGCTGGAGAGGGGGCCGTTGACCGGTTTGTCCAGCAGCAGGTTGCTCGGGGTGTTCGGGCTGAAGGTGCGGTAGGCCTTGATCTGCTCGGCCAGCTCGCCCTCAATGCGCTTGAGGTTGGCCGGGTTCGGGTTGACCTGCTGGGTGTTTTTCAGGGTGATGTGCTGTTCCGGGTACTTCTTGCTGCCAACGGTGAACACCAGGTTGCGCCCGCCGCTGCTGACTTGCTGGTGGCCAGGCTTGACCGTCAGCGGCACGCCGACAATGGCCAGCCAGTTGTTCTGTTCCTTTACCACCAGCACCGGCTTGCCTTGATAGCTGGCCTTGGGTGGTTGCGCAGAGGTGCCCAGGTCCACCACCGCCACGCCGCCCGGCACCGGTTTGTTGAGCAAGCGAGTGATGTAGCTGTCGGCGTGGGCGTTGAAGGTCAGGCACAAGAAAAACAGCGAGGCGAGAATGCGCGGCATGGATCAATCCAGTAAAGAAAGGGTGACGGGCGTCAGGTGATTGTCTTCGACCCTGACTTGCAGCTCGCCTTCGCCCAGCCTGGCTTTGAGGCGCTGGCCGGTGTGGGTCTGGGCGGCGTTACGAATCGCATTACCGCGTTCATCCAACAGGATGCTGTAGCCGCGGCCAAGGGTCGCCAGGGGGCTGACCACGTGCAACGTTTGCATCTGGTTTTGCAGCTGCATGCGCCGGTCCTTGAGCCCTTCGCGCATGGCCCTGGGCAGGCGTTCCGCGAGACTGTCGAGGCGCTGGCGCAGCATCGCCAATTGGCGCCCGGGATGCTGGCCGGCGAGGCGGGTTTCCAGGCGGATCAAACGTTCGCGACGGGTGTTGAGGCTGCGCTCGAAAGCCCGGCGCATGCGCATGTCCAGGTCGTCAAGGCGTTGCGCTTGCTGACGCAGGCGCTCACCGGGATGACGCAGGCGCCGGGACATGCCCTCCAGGCGCAGACGATCGCGCATCAGGCGATCGCGAATGCGCATCACCAGGCGCCGATGCAGGCTTTCGACACGGCGCACCAGGTCGCTGGAGTCCGGCGCGAGTAACTCCGCAGCCGCCGAAGGGGTAGGGGCGCGTACGTCGGCGACGAAGTCACTGATCGACACATCGGTCTCGTGACCGACCGCGCTGACAATCGGCGTCACGCAGGCGTCCACGGCGCGGGCTACGGCTTCTTCGTTGAAACACCAGAGGTCTTCCAGCGAGCCGCCACCACGGGCCAGGATCAACGCGTCAAAGCCTCGGGCATCCGCCAGCTTCAGTGCCCTGACAATCTGGGCCGTGGCTTCGCGACCTTGCACGGCCGTCGGGATCAACGTCAGTTGAACCTGCGGAGCACGGCGGCGGAACACGCTGATGATGTCGCGAATCACCGCCCCCGTCGGCGAACTGATGATGCCGATGCGTTGCGGATGCGCCGGCAGCGCCACTTTGCGTTCGGCACTGAACAGGCCTTCAGCGCTGAGTTTTTCCTTCAGCGCATCGAACGCCAACCGCAGCGCTCCGTCACCGGCCGGCTCCACGGTGTCGAGGATCAGTTGGTAATCACCACGGCCCTCGAAAAGCGAAACCTTGCCGCGCACCTTCACCGCCAGGCCATCCTTCAGCGCCTGGCGGACCCGCGCGGCGTTTTGCCGAAACAGTGCGCAACGCACCTGGGCGCCGCTGTCTTTGAGGGTGAAATACACATGGCCGGACGCCGGGCGGGCGAGGTTGGAAATTTCGCCTTCGACCCAGATGTTGCTGAACACGTCTTCCAGCAACACCCGCGCGCGGCCGTTGAGCTGGCTGACAGTCAGGACTTCACGGTCCAGGCCGAGTCTTGCAAAGGGATCTTTAATCATGGGGCGCATGATAAAGGCAATCTCCTGCGCAATGCACGATCCCCGTAGGAGCCGCCGCAGGCTGCGATCTTTTGATCTTGAAAAATGCCTGCTTCGCCGAAAATCCAGATCAAAAGATCGCAGCCTGCGGCAGCGCCTGCAGGGTATTTTTGAAATGTCCATGGAGGCGCCGTCTTGGCTGTCCAGGTAGTCACCTGGGCCACGCAATTGTTTATCAGCGCCTACGGGATTTACAGCCTGTGGGTCAAAGCCCGTCCAACCCGGTTGTCTGCCGCCTGTTCGCTGTCGCAGGGGTGTACGCCGAGCTACCCTTGTTGTTACTGGCGCTGTGTTTGTTGCCGGCCATGGCGGTGGGTTGTGGGTTGGCCGGCGGTTGACCCTGAGGTTGTCCCGCGAGGCGTTCGTGCGGCTGGTGACCTGGCTGGTGCTGGCCAGCGGGATCGCGTTGATCGGGCGTTATTTGAGTACTTGACCTGAGTGCGTCAGGGATTAAGCTGCCGGCCGCAAATCCATGTGGGAGCGAGCCTGCTCGCGATGGCGGTGGGTCAGGCAACTTCAAAGTGGCTGCAACGACCGAATCGCCAGCAGGCTCACTCCCACAAGGGTGATCATTCAGAACATGCAGGCTTGTGCCATGAATTCTCAAAGCATCATCGTCCCGAAAATCTCCACCCTGCCGGTGCACGAACCCCGAGCAAGGGCGGTCGTGCGGTGGCTGGTGCGCAAGAACATCATCAAGGAAGAACTCACCACCTGCGGCCGCACCGGCAGCCGCATGGGCCACGCGATCGCCGACGGTGCCCGTGCCGTGGTGCTGCACCCGCAAGCGCTGCCGTTCGGTGAGCCGATCAATGGCCTGGAGATCATTACCAAGCGCTGCATCTATACGCCGGCCAAGGGCTTTCTGGAGGAAGCGGGCTGCGCCGAGTGCCGCAAGGAAGTCGGCGAGGCGCTGTTCGAAAGCCTGGAAGACTGGATGCCGGGGCGTACCGATAACTTCACCTGCCCCGAATGCGGGCATGAAGATGACATCAACGGATTTCTGTTCCTGCAGGAGTGCGGGTTTTCCAACCTGGGGTTTATCTTCAACAATTGGGCCGAGGCAGGGTTCAAACAGAGCTTTATCGATGAGTTTGCCGATTGGCTGGATCAGCCGGTCAGTTGGGTAAAAGTCGAACTCTGATCCCTGCCCCCCCCCCTGTAGGAGCTGCCGCAGGCTGCGATCTTTTGATTTTGATCTTCATAAAGCAAGATCAAAAGATCGCAGCCTGCGGCAGCTCCTACAGGGGCGATATGTTCCGTATATCTATAAGGTTGATAATAGACAGAGTTTTACATTGAACCCGAGGGGGTGTCTGACTATAATGGCGCGCTTCCATTTTCCCGCTCGGGAGCCCCCGCGATGCTGCGTATCAGCCAAGAAGCTCTGACATTCGACGACATTCTCCTAGTGCCCGGTTATTCCGAGGTGCTTCCTAACGAAGTCAGTCTCAAGACCCGCCTAACCCGTGGCATCGAGCTGAATATTCCTCTGGTTTCTGCCGCCATGGACACCGTCACTGAAGCCCGACTGGCAATTGCCATGGCTCAGGAAGGTGGCATCGGTATTATCCACAAGAACATGACCATCGAGCAGCAAGCTGCCGAAGTGCGCAAGGTCAAGCGTTACGAAGCCGGCGTGGTCAAGGATCCGATCACCATCGAGGCTGACGCCACGGTGCGTGAACTGTTCGAACTGACCCGCCTGCACAACATCTCCGGTGTTCCGGTACTGCACGATGGCGACCTGGTCGGCATCGTCACTTCCCGTGACGTGCGTTTTGAAAATCGTATGGAAGCCACTGTCCGTGAAGTGATGACGCCTAAAGAGCGCCTGGTCACGGTCAAGGAAGGCGCCGACAAGAACGACGTTCGCGAGCTGTTGCACAAACACCGCATCGAACGCGTCCTGATCGTCGACGGAAAGTTTGCCCTCAAGGGCATGATGACCGTCAATGACATCGAAAAAGCCAAGGCTTACCCGCTGGCCAGCAAGGACGATCAAGGTCGTCTGCGCGTAGGCGCTGCAGTCGGCACCGGTAAAGACACCGGCGATCGCGTTGCGGCGCTGGTAAATGCCGGCGTTGACGTGGTGGTGGTCGACACCGCCCACGGTCACTCCAAGGGTGTGATCGACCGCGTTCGCTGGGTCAAGCAGAACTTCCCTGACGTGCAGGTCATCGGCGGCAACATCGCCACCGGCGCTGCCGCCAAGGCCCTGGCCGAAGCGGGTGCTGATGCAGTCAAGGTCGGTATCGGCCCTGGCTCGATCTGCACCACCCGTATCGTCGCTGGTGTAGGCGTGCCGCAAATCAGTGCCATCGCCAACGTCGCCGCAGCCCTTGAAGGCACCGGCGTTCCGTTGATCGCCGACGGCGGCATCCGTTTCTCCGGTGACCTGTCCAAGGCCATCGTAGCCGGTGCTTCCTGCGTGATGATGGGCTCGATGTTCGCCGGTACTGAAGAAGCGCCGGGCGAAATCGAACTGTTCCAGGGCCGTTCGTACAAGGCTTACCGTGGCATGGGTTCGCTGGGCGCCATGTCCCAGGCCCAGGGCTCTTCCGACCGCTACTTCCAGGATTCCTCGGCAGGCGCCGAGAAGCTTGTACCTGAAGGCATCGAAGGGCGTGTTCCGTACAAGGGCACCCTGAGCGCCATCATTCACCAGCTGATGGGCGGCCTGCGTTCCTCGATGGGTTACACCGGCAGTGCCGACATCGAAGAAATGCGCACCAAGCCCGAGTTCGTGCGGATCACCGGCGCCGGCATGGCCGAGTCCCACGTGCATGACGTGCAGATCACCAAGGAAGCGCCAAACTACCGCGTAGGTTGAGGCTTCAAGCACAAAGTTAAGTAACCGGGGCTGTTTTCTTCAGCCCCGAGTTGTTTCTGAATCACGACTGTTTCTGAATTACTTAGACGAGACTGAATCATGTCCCTCGACATTCACGCTCACCGCATCCTGATCCTCGACTTCGGTTCCCAGTACACCCAGCTGATTGCCCGCCGCGTGCGTGAGATCGGCGTGTACTGCGAACTGCATCCGTTCGACATGGATGAAGACGCGATTCGCGAATTCGCTCCGAAAGGCGTCATTCTCGCCGGCGGCCCCGAGTCCGTGCACGAAGCCAACAGCCCGCGCTGCCCGCAGGCGGTGTTTGACCTGGGCGTGCCGGTCTTCGGTATCTGCTACGGCATGCAGACCATGGCTGAACAGCTGGGTGGCAAGGTTGAAGGTTCCGAGCTGCGTGAGTTCGGTTACGCCCGTGTCGACGTGGTCGGCAAGAGCCGCCTGCTCGACGGCATCGAAGACCACATCGACGCTGACGGCCTGTTCGGCCTCGACGTGTGGATGAGCCATGGTGACAAGGTCACCAGGATGCCGCAGGAATTCCACATCCTGGCCAGCACTCCAAGCTGCCCGATCGCCGGCATGTTTGACGACGCTCGCGGCTACTACGGCGTGCAGTTCCACCCGGAAGTGACCCACACCAAGCAGGGCGGTCGCATCCTGTCGCGTTTCATCCTCGACATCTGCGGCTGTGAAGCCCTGTGGACTCCGTCGAAGATTGCCGAAGACGCCATCGCCAACATCCGCGCCCAGGTGGGTACCGACAACGTACTGCTGGGCCTGTCCGGCGGCGTCGACTCCTCGGTGGTTGCGGCCCTGTTGCACAAGGCCATCGGCGACCAGCTGACCTGCGTCTTTGTCGACAACGGCCTGCTGCGCCTGCACGAAGGTGAGCAAGTGATGGCCATGTTCGCCGAGAACATGGGCGTCAAGGTGATCCGCGCCAACGCTGAGGACCAGTTCCTCAACAACCTGGCTGGCGAAAGCGACCCGGAGAAAAAGCGCAAGATCATCGGTCGCACCTTCATCGACGTGTTTGATGCCCAGTCCAACAAACTGGACAACATTAAATACCTCGCCCAGGGCACCATCTATCCGGACGTGATTGAGTCGGCTGGCGCGAAAAGCGGCAAGGCCCACGTGATCAAGTCGCACCACAACGTGGGCGGCCTGCCGGAAGAAATGAACCTCAAGCTGGTTGAACCCCTGCGCGAGCTGTTCAAGGACGAGGTCCGTCGCCTGGGCCTGGAACTCGGCCTGCCGTACGACATGGTCTACCGTCACCCGTTCCCGGGCCCGGGCCTGGGCGTGCGGATCCTCGGTGAAGTGAAGAAGGAATACGCCGACCTGTTGCGTCGTGCCGACCACATCTTCATCGAAGAACTGCGCAAGGCCGACTGGTACCACAAGGTCAGCCAGGCGTTCGTAGTGTTCCAGCCGGTGAAATCGGTTGGCGTGGTTGGCGATGGCCGTCGTTACGCCTGGGTCGTGGCCCTGCGTGCCGTGGAAACCATCGACTTCATGACCGCGCGTTGGGCACACCTGCCCTACGAACTGCTGGAAACCGTCAGCGGCCGGATCATCAATGAAATCGAAGGCATCTCCCGCGTGACCTACGACGTGTCGAGCAAGCCGCCAGCGACCATTGAGTGGGAGTGAGGTTTGGTTTCAACTATCTGATTTTATTGTAAAAATAAGAATTGATAGTGATCTTCACTACGTCATCAATGGCGTTTTTAATGGCGCCCATCGTACGTATGTGAGAGAGCTACATCGATACCATGTCCCGGACAAGGAATGCCGGCATGGTATCGAGAACGCTTGGCAGCGCAGATGTCAGCAATAACTGTTTGCCCATCTCCCCTATGGTGTTGGCGTGTGTTTTGAAGAAATTTACGCGCAACCTTCAACCCGCGCAGATTTCCGGCTAGAAGTTATCAATCGCGTTGCACATCGACACCTTCCCTGCTGGCTGCGGTTGGACCATCGCCCACTGCTTGCCGCCCGCCTCCAATTCATCCAGCTGGAACGAACAGTCCGCCGACATGGTGGCCTGCACCATGTAGTCCACGCCAGGCCGAGGGACGAAGGTCATGGTCTTGGCACACTGCCGGGAATATTGCAGGCGCCCCAGGTAATGGAACGCGATCGGCTTGTTCGCCGGCACCACCAGCTCCGACGAGACCGCACCGGCCCACGAAAAGATCGGTCCGGGAATGCCGAGGTTTTCGCCGTTATGGTCGGGGAAGCCGGGTTTCGCCGACGCCATCACCCCCGCGCCGGGCACGTTCCAGTCGAGGCAATCACGCTCCGGCACGGCGCGCACCAGGCCGTCGGTGAGCAGGCGGATACGCGCGGTCTCGCCGCCCTGCGGGGGCACATAGCCGGTGGACAGCGAACGCACGTTCGCCACTTGGCCGCAGCCGCCGAGCGATAGCAGCAGCACGGCGGGGATTACAGGCAACAGTCTCATCAGGAATCGACTCGTAGGGGGAAGTTAAGGCTGGCGGCAGTTCTGGTTGACCGACAGATGTGGCGCCGGCTCATAGCTCACGCGCTGCAAACCATCGGCGTCCTGGAACAGGAAGTATTTGACGCGACAGTCCTTGAACATCCCTGAGTAACCCTCCGCCCGGAAGCCTTGGCCATCGACCTGTTTGGTCACGGTATTGTTGCGGCTGACCACCGCGAGCACCTTCTGATAGCTGTCGCCCATGTTTACCCCAGGCTCGCCGGTGATCGCGGCCGAGGAGGCGCAACCACCCAGCGCTGTTGCCGCCAGGGCCAATGCGGCACCATACAATCCGTTGCGTAGATTGTTCATTCCCTGTGTCCTTTTGGTGATGGATTAACGGCGGCCGTCGCACACCGGCGATTCGCCAATACGACCGAGCTTGCACATGTCCAAGTTATCTTTGCGTTTGTAGCCTGCGTCTTTCATGCAATAGAAGTTCAGTAACCTCACATCGATTGGCGACCTGTCTCCTGCGCCGTCAACATTGGTATATCCGCACGCACGCATCGCAGCAATGATCCCGGTCTGCGATACGCCCTCCTTGTACCATTTTGTGTAATCCGGAGCCGGGGGTTGAAAGCCCCTTCCCGTGCAGCCAACCAGTAACACAGCGCAAAAACTCAGCAACAGGCTCCTCGTGAACATGGCGTTCTTCCTTATGGGTTGACTCGGATAAGTGTGGGACGCCGTAGGGTGAGTCGCTCTAGAAGGGTTTGCAAGCGGCCCCGGCATCCTCATAGCGGTTATGCACTGTTTGATTGCCGTCCAGCACGTTCAGTCATTCCCATAGGCGAGCATGTTTCAGCTTATGAAGTATTGGTCCATTTACCAACATTTCACTGACCGTAACTCCTGGTCTGCGAGTACTTTCCGGTATTGGATCTTGAGTCAATATAGGATCAGTGCGGTATTGGCAGACGGGTCAATTCCCCAGCCGAGCATGACATCGCATGAATGATGCATTGCGTGTGAAAACAGGTTTTCGTTTATGATATTTTTCGTGGTATCAGCAGAGATGATCAAAATAAAGATATGATTTATATTGGTTTTTTA
>NZ_JZRI01000154.1:0-101307 GCF_000952175.1 Pseudomonas sp. ES3-33
GAGCGAGGTTGGGGCGGCGGGGAGTGCTCGGCGTTGCTCGAGCAGATTGACCATCAGGCATGCGTACAGCGTCACGGCGATAAACAACCCCATGCGTATGGCAAAGGCGGTGTAGACGTCCTTGCCCGCTGCGCTGTCCTGCACCGACTGGCCCAACAGAATGATCATCGTGATCAGGCTGTTGAGCCAGAACCCCGGGCTTAAACCCGTTGGGCTGAGCCGGTAAAGCTTGCGCGCCAGCACCAGGCCGAACAGCAGCATCCACAGGAAAAACATCCACAGGTGCACAAACAGGCTCAGTGCACACCACAACAGGATCGCCAGCAAACCGCCCAGCAGGGTCGAGCCGACCAGCTCCCGACCGGCGCTGTGAGTGTGGCTGGTCGAGCTTTGCTGACCCAGGCTGACCGCCTTGAGAATGATCGGCAGGTAACTGGCCGGGTCGATCAGTGCCAGCAGGAAGGTCGGCAGGACGATCAGGGTGGCTCGCAGCGCCACCCGTGCGGCCTCTGCAGGCGGGAAGCCTGGGGGACTGGGCGATCGCGGAGCATCCGCCGGTTCGGCAAACAGCCAGTGACTGCCTGCCACGGCCAGCACCGCGAGCAGCAGGCCCTTGACCAGCGCCTCGATGACCGTCGCCGCCAGGCCGAAATCGGCAACCCCGGCTGACGAAATCATGGTCAGGCCGATGACCAGGAACGTGACGATAAGCGCGTTGCCACCGCGCAGGCCGAAGCGGAATACCAGGAACAGACAGAGGCCAATCAACAGCACGCCACTGAGCGGGTAGTACCGCAGGACCGGAATCAACAACAGACCGCTGCCGGTCGTCAGCAGCGCCGCCAGCGCCAGGACCAGTGCTGCCTTGAATGGCAGGGGCTGATTCAGCGTCGCCAGCAACAACACCGCCAGCACCGGCGCCACGAAAGGAATCGGCAAGCCCAGGCCGAAACTCGCCGCCAGGCACAGCGCCGTGCCCGTCGCCAGGCGCAACGCGCGCCGGGCGCTGATCGTGGTTTCAGTAGACATACGACAGCCAGCTCATGAAACCCAAGAACAGGCGGCCGAGTGGGTTCAGTGGATTGCCCTCGCGGGGAAAGGCCATGACTTCAGCCTGCCCGCCGGCGCGGATCCCGCGACTGTCGCGCAAGTGCTGCTTGGCTTCGGAGGAGAACTCGATAATCACCGGGAAGCGCTGCGCCGGGCGCAACCAGTCGCGGCTGTTCTGCACACTGGGCAGGGTTCCGGGCGCGGGCGCCTGACCGACGCTGACCCCGTAACCCACGCTACGCACGCGCCCCTCGAACACCTCCCCCGGCAGCGCATCCAGCACGATCGCCACCGGCGTATCGATTTGGACCAGACCCAGATTATTCTCGGTCATGTCGGCACTGACCCATACATCGTGGATCGCAATCAGGGTCATCACCGGACCTCCGGCAGCAGCAAACTGGCCGGCATCGGTGCGCAGGTCCGTGATCAACCCGGAGGATCGCGCGCGCACCCGGGTATTGGCCAGATCCAGTTCGGCTTTCGATAACGCCGTGGCGGCACTGCGCAGGGTCGCGTTGTCCTCATCGCTGCCGCCCTCCTGTTCCCGTGCCCGCTGGACTTCGGCGCGGGCCGCAGCGACCTGGCTCACGGCCTGTTCGCGATTGGCCCGGGAGACTTCCAGCAGGCGCACCGAGATGGTCCCCGGATCGTCCCGATACAAGCCTTCAAGGCGCTGATTGTCCTGGCGCGCCTTGAGTTCGTTGGCCTGGGCCGCCCTCAGGTTGGCCTGCGCGGCAGCAATCCCGGCAGTGCCGGCGCCGATCTGGCGCCGGGTCGACTCAAGATCGGCCCGCGCCCGATCCACGGCAATCTGATACGGCTGGGGATCGACCTCGAACAGCACCTCGCCGGCCTTCACATCCTGATTGTTCCGCACGTTGACCCGAATCACCCGCCCTGCCACTTCCGCCGCCACCGGAATCACAAAGGCCCCTACCCGCGCCTGCTGCGTATACGGCGTGAAGCGATCCGCCAGCAGGTACCAGGCCAGGCTCAGGACAATCAACAGCAACACCCACTTCAGGCCCTTGCGGCTCGGGTCTGGAGCGGGTGCAGGTGCTGGCGCCGGCGGTGTTTCAGCCGAGGGCGGGACAGTGTCGCTCATGGTGTTTTGACCTCGTCGGGCTGGGGAAAGGCAGGCTGGGCAACTCCAGGCTCGTCCAGCAGATCGCCCCAGTCGGTGCGCTCTTGCATCTGCCTGCGAGTGGCGGGATCGACCATTGGCTGGGCGCTGGACCAGCCGCCACCCAAGGCTTTGTACAGGGCAATGACATTGCTCACGGCATTGCTGCGGGCCACCAGGTAGTTGTCCTGTTGCTCCAGCAGCGCCCGCTGCGCATCCAGCACTCGCTGGAAGTCCGAATAACCTTCGCGGTACTGCGCGCTGGCCAGCACCAGCGAGCGCTTGGCGGCCACTTCGGCCTCGCCCAGGATACGCTCGCGCTCAAGGGATTTGATCAAGCCGCCAGCGGCATCATCGGCTTCCCGTGCCGCCTGGCGAACCTTGTCGCGATAGACTTCGATCAACTGCTGCAACCGCGCATCCTGCACTCGCACGTTGTTGCTGATCTGGCCATGATCGAACAGATTCCAGCGCAGGCTCGGCCCCCCTATCAGGTCCAGGCTGCGCGGGGTGCCATCCAGTGAATCAGCGGACCAGACGATGCTGCCAAGCAAGGTCAACGAGGGATAAAAATCGCTTTCGGCCACGCCGATCAGCGCCGACTGCGCAGCGACATTGAGCTCGGCAGCTCGCACGTCGGGGCGACGCAGCAGCAGGCTGGCGGGCACATCCTGCAGCACCGCCCGATCCACCAGCGGAATCAGCCCGTCACTCGTCGCCAACTGCGGCACGCCGCCGGGTGGCTGGCCGATCAGTACGGCCAGGGCATTGCGGGTGCGTTGCAGCTGGTCCTCAAGACTGGGGATGGTGCTCAGGGTGCCCAGGTATTGAGTCCGGGCCTGCTGCAGATCCAGCTCGGCATTCTGCCCGCTGTTGAACAGCTTCTCGGTAATCTCGAAATTACGCTGTTGCTGCCGGGCATTCTGCTTTGCCACCCGCAACCGCGCCTCGGTGGTGCGTAAGGCAAAATAGGTATCCGCCACTTGCGCGTGCAGCAGCACCAGCACGTCTTCATGGTTGGCACGCGCGGCGAAATAGCTGGCATCGGCCGACTCAATGGCGCGGCTGAAGCGGCCCCAGAAATCCAGCTCCCAACCCACATCGAAACCCACGCTGTGCTGCCAGAAGTGGCTGTCCTGCGAATTGCTGCCGCCGGATTGCCGGCGGTTGAGGTACAGGCTGTCGGCACTGGCTTGCTGCAGCTGCGGGTAACGCCCGCTTTCGGCAATCCCCAGCCGCGCCCGGGCTTCCATGACCCGCAGCCCGGCGATTTTCAGGTCTGCGTTACCCGCGTCCGCAGCGGCAATCAGGCGATCCAGCAACGGGTCGTTAAACACCTGCCACCACTCACGCAGGTCCGGGCTCTGTTCGCGCTGGCTGGCCTGTTCCAGGGCCTGGCTGCTCCATTGCCGGCTCCATGCTTCGCCCGGCGCCTGGAAATCCGGTCCCAGACGCACGCAGCCGCAAAGGCCGAGCACGCCAAGGATCAGCAACTGGCGCGGGCGTCTGAACGGGGCTGCGCTTGAGGGCATGGATGTCTTCCGATGCGACGGTCAGTCAAGCATAGCCACAGAACGCCGAGACCAACGGAGTTCCTCCGGGGCGCGCTTCAACGCTACTTCACAAGGCGCTTTTCCTTGGACGGCCGGTAGCCGAAGTAGGCGCTGTAGCACTTGCTGAAATGGCTTGGCGAGACGAACCCGCAGGCCACCAGGACTTCGACCTGAGACAACTCGGTGTGCTGCAGCAGCCGGCGCGCCTCGGTAATGCGCAGCTCCAGGTAATAGCGTTGCGGCGTGGTGCCCAGCTGCTCCTTGAACAGGCGTTCGAGTTGTCGCCGCGAACGACCGGCGTAGACCGCCAGTTGCTCCAGTTCCAGCGGCTCTTCAAGATTGGTGTCCATGAGTTTGACCACCTCGCGCAACGGCGCGCTGACGCAGATGTTCTCCGCCGGCTTGATTCGCCGGTAACGCGATTCCTCGAAGGCCAGGATGTCCTCGACACCCTCGACCAGGGCTTTATCGTAAAGACTTTTTATCCAGTCCAGGGCCATGTGAAAGGCGCCCGAAGGACTGGACGCCGTGAGGCGGTCGCGATCAATGACGTAGGGTTCACTACTGACCTGGGTCGCCCGGGAGATCTCCGCGAGCGCCGGGCGGTGTTCCGGATGAATGGCGCAGCGATAGCCCTCGAGCAGGCCCGCCTTGCCGAGGAACCAGGCGCCGTTCCACAAGCCGGCGAGCATCACGCCCTGCTCCGCTGCGGCCTTGAGCTGAGTAATAAACGCTTCATTGGCCTTGAGTTCGGTTCGATAACCACCACACACCACCAGCAGGTCCAGCCCCTTGATCGCTGAACCGTCGAGACGCGCGTCCGGGCGAATGACCAGCCCCAGATCGCTGACTACTTCGCCGTCGCTCAAGCCGAAGGTGCGCGTGGTGAACACCCCTGGACGCAGCAGATTGGCGGTCACGAGCGTATCCAGCACCTGCGTGAAGGCCGGCAGCGAAAAATGCTCAAGCAGCAGGAAACCGCAGCGCACCACTTGAGGTGTCGCGCTGGCGTTGTCATTCAGGTAACGAAGGTTCTTGCCCTTTAACCCTTCACTGAACTGGCGTCTTTCGATCAATGGTCGACCTGCTTTGCGACGAAAACCAATACGTTATGGGCCGCATGGAGAAAGCGCAATGGCGGCACCTGGAAAGATATTGAAGCCACTGATCCTCGCTGCCCGGTGCTACGCTGTGAATGCCTGAAAGAAATAGCGCGCCCTTTTGCATCCGCTCGAGAATCCACCCATGAAGCCGATCCTGATAAGCGGTATCACCCTGGCAATGGTCGGCACGCTGACGTACTCACTGCTGCAGTGGCACGATGTGCAAAACCACACTCAGGAATTACGCTGCGGGGAAGCCAGGGAGGCGTTAAAAGGAGTCGAAGTGCGGGCTCGGGCGTTGGCGGCAGGTTTGACGGTGGATGCCTATGCCAGGGCCGAAGAAGAGGACGTGGCGAAACTCGTCGGCGCCCTGGATGCCGCCAAGAGCAATGTCGAGATTGACTCGGTGATGGAATCCCACGCCACGGCGATCGGTGCCGAGGACGCCGCCATTGATGCCGAAGTCGACAGTCGGGGCAACCAGGCCTTCCTGGAGCAAACCTTGCGCAAGCAGCGAATACCGGTGGACGTCAAACAGGAGCTGGAACGTGCCGCCAAGGCAGTCAGGCTGATCTGCAGCTGAGCGGCTTGAAAAGGGAGTCTCCAGAACCTCATAAAGTGCATTTTTTTTCCTGAAAATAAGCGCTTAACGCCGCCGGGAAATTGCTTTGAATTTTTTCTGACACCACCACTCCTTTGTCTATGAGCATAAGGAGGGTCCTCATGAACAGCACCGGTCTCTACATCATTGAATACCTGCTCCACGGGGAGCCGAGGTCGTTCATCATCCGTGCAAAAGTGATGAGCAATCGCGATGCCTGGCATTGGGCAAGCTGTGATGCCGGCATAGCGCCCATCCCTAAACCCGGAAGGCCGCCGCTCAAGGTGGTATCCAGGCCCCAGGCGGAAAAATACGGCGTCGTCGAAGTGCGCTGGCGCGAGTCGGCCAAGCTCGACTGGACCGAGGCGACGCCGTCCTGATTAACCGGGGGCCGGCGGTCAGCGGGTATGAAAAATCCCGAACTCGACCTGCACCGTTGCATCCAATGTGAAAGCCGATGGAGGTATGCGACATGAACGACAATGATGAACGCAGCAATGATGGCGAATCACCCATGACATCCAACGCACCGCCCAGGGACTCGTCCGACAAGCCGGTGAATGTGGTGCAGAGGGATCTGGCGGACACGGAAGTCGATACCCGCGCAGTGGACGAAGTCATCACGCCCTCTTCCACCCGCACCAAGGAGCAGGACACCCAAGAGCTGCAGAAAAAGGTCGACGAGATAGAGCGCAAAGTGGCCGATGGAAACTGACCACAGGTGTTACACGAAATCGAGGGAGGCCTGATGCAGGCCTCCCTTTTTTCACACCTGCTGTCAGGAAGTACCCACCCCCCCGGACAAGTCCGCTGGAGCGCTGGAGGCAGTGCGTTGTTGCCCGTTCGGGACGCTGCTATTCACATCCGTCTGGGCGGTCGTTGGCGCATCGGCATGATCAGTGGTCTTGGTGACGGTATCGCGCACCGCTTCAAATCCTTCACGCGCCTGCTGCTTGACCTTGTCCGTCAGTCCCGCGCTGGTTTTGCCCAGGTAACGTTGCTCGGTGGCCGTCGAGGGGATTGCTGCGCCCAGTAACGCGCCTATCGCGATGCCCGCCGCAGCGACCATCAACGGCTGTTCCCTGAGTAGACGTGTGAACTGATCCCCCATTGCCTGCGTACCGCGTGCCAGCCGATCGCTGGCGTCGTGCATGGCGTGACTGACGTTGTCAGTGGCGGCCCCCAGGCTGTCGCCCAGGTGCGAGGCCTTGCCCTTGACGGACTGGTAGCCTTCCTTCATGGAATCTGCGGTGTGGTGCAAGCGGTCCCGCGCGCTGTCAATGCCGTCCGACACGCCATCGGCCCACTCGCCGACCCTGCTGTGCTCTGGGCCACTGCGATAACCGACATTCGGGCTTGGGGGGCGATTCTGGCTCATCATCAGCCACAGCAACCCCACGGAGGTCAGCACGGCGGGCACCGGATTGTTGCGCACGCTGGTACCCAGGTTGGAGAGGAACGCGGTGCCGTTGCCTTGCATCACGCCCCACGCCTGGTCAAACATCTGGCCTGGGGTGAACTTGCTTTCCAGCGCATCGACGATGTTGCCAATGCTGGCGCGCTGTGCATCGATTTCACGCTCGATCGCTTCCGGGCTTTTTTCCGATTCCAGTTCGAATTCGCTTTTCATGAGACTTTCCTCCGCAGGGCTTCCTGGTCCTTGTTCAAGGCATCCAGGGTGCGATCAGGCTTGAAGTGGGATGGCTCGAATTGTTTTTTACCCGACTGCAGCATGGCGAATCCGACGATCATCACCACCACGCCCACTATCAGTGCCGCGAGCCAGGGCGCCATCACCATCGACAGGCCGTAGACCACCGACATCAACAGGATTATGAAGCCCGCCAGCAGCACAATTGCCCCGCCGGCCACCCCGGCAATGCCGGCCTTGAGCGTAGTGAGACTGGCCTGCAGCTCGGCCTTGACCAGGGCCAGTTCCTTGGTGAACAGGGCCGGCACCTCACGTGACAATTGGCGCAACAGGCCGACGACTGAAGCGTCGGTTTCAACCACGGGTACGGGGCGTGCGCCCGGCAGATCTGGGTTTTCTCTGTTCATCACAGTGCTCCCTTGAAGTCATTCGAACCTGGAGTTTTCGGGGTCGCAAAGTCGGTGGGATGGTCCTGCTCGCCCGGCGCGGACGGGGTGATGCCGGTGTCCAGCCCGGTGTGCGCAGCGACCGATGTTTCGTACGGGCGCTGCGCACCAAAGCCGCCGGGCGCAGGCGCAGAGCTGCTGTTCTCTGACGGCTGTTGCGCGCTGGCGGTATAGGCCGCAGCAGTACCAGCCTTGAGGAATCGCGACAGGCCAAAGCCCAGCGCGACGCTGCCTGCCAGGAACAGGGCAGGATTGTTGCGCGCCAGGTCGGCCGCATCGTGCAGCAACTGCTCGGCGCTTTTGCCGCGTAGATTACCGGCCAGGCCGGTCATGGATTCCGCCATGTCGGCCAGGTAGTCGGACATGCCGAGACTGTCCTTGTCTTCGATCTCCGAGACAAAGGACTTTGCCCCTTTGGCCAATGCCTCGATCTGGTCGGCAGCCGTATCGCGGTACTGCCCGAACTGCGCATCCGCTTGTTGCCTCGCGTCACCGAGCGCCTCGGTGACGCCTTCCTTCAAATGTTGAAAATCGGCCTCCGGTCTTGCGGAGCCCTGATGATCGTTCTGGCCTTCAGTCCTGCTGTCTGGAATATTCATGACGTCCCTCGCCTTTCGAAAAATGCGTTTTCGGGTGCGCCACGACAGTTTCGCAGCCGCCCTCAGTTCAGATGACGGAGCTGCATTAACAGGAGTTCCAACAGAATGATGAGCGACAAACGCGCCGACGGGTGACCCAACAAGTGGTCTGAAAGCCACGTAAATAAAAAGAATTCAGGACACTGACTGCGGTCTGCGCCTGACTGTTGCACAGTCAGGACCGGGTACTCCAATGCGCGCTGACAGTCGGCCAGCCAGCTTGGATTTCGACTGGCCCAAGGTGATAGCGAGCAAGCTTTGCTTCTGCAGAGGGCGCCAGTCGGGGTCAGCTGCCATCGCGCAAAATCAGCGCATGCCCCCCCTCCCACTCGGCGAACAGGCTCTGCCCGCAATGCACGCCCAGGTGGTTGTAGTCGGCATGGGTCTTTTGCACCTTCAGCTCCAGGCCGCCGCAGGCTTCGAGATACACGTTAACCATCGAGCCAATGAACTCCTCCCCGACGACAGTGCACGCCAGCCGATTTTGCCGCACCGGCCGGGTGGTCAGTTCGATATGCTCGGCGCTGACACAGACCGTGACCGCCTCCCCCGCACTCACCGATTTTCCCTCCGGCAGTCTTGCGACGAAACTACCCTGCGCTGATTCCAGCCGCACCAGACCGCTGTCGTCGAACCCTGCCACCGTGCCGGGGAAGATGTTCTTGCCGCCGACGAACTCGGCCACGAAGCGATTGTGCGGTTCAACAAATACCGCCTGGGGCGTGCCAATCTGCTCCACCCGGCCACGGCTCATGATCACCACGCGATCCGCCATCGCAAAGGCCTCGGACTGACTGTGGGTGACGTAGACAAAGGTAATACCCAGGTCCTTTTGCAGACCGGTGAGCACCCCCTGCATGCGCACACTCAGGTGCGCATCGAGGGCACTCAATGGCTCGTCGAGCAGCAGGATTGGCGGTTCCGTGACCAGTGAACGGGCCAGCGCCACACGCTGGCGCTGGCCCCCGGACAGCAGGCTGATGTCCCGAGTGGCGAACTCCCCGAGGTCCAGACGCTCAAGCCAGTGCAACGCCTTTTTGCGCCGCTGCGCCTTGGCCATGCCGCGCATGCGCAGGCCGAACTCGACGTTTTCCAGTACATTCAAAAATGGGAACAACGTCAGGTTCTGCCACACCAGTGGCGTCTCCCGCTGCCAGGAATACAGGTCATTGATGCGCTCGCCGTTCAGGCGGATTTCGCCCTCGCTCGGTTTGTCGAGCCCGGCGAGCATGCGCAGTGTCGTGGTCTTGCCGCACCCACTGGAACCCATGATGGCGACGAATTCGCCTTTGTAGATCTCCAGGTTGAGCCGCTCGACAGCCTGGTAGCTGCCGAAATGCTTGACCACGTTGTCAAATACCACCAGCGGTTGAGTCATGGCGTAGTCCTTCGGGTTGGAGGGGTGTAGGGGCGCTGGTCGCGATCAGGCGTTGCGCCGACGCATCAACAGCAACTGCGCGAAGATCACCAGGCTCATGGTGGTAATGAAGACAATCGTGCCGATGGCGTTGATGGTCGGGCTCACCTGGCCTTGCAAGGTATTGAGGATGCGCACCGGAACGGTCTCGTTCAGGCCCGAGACGAACCAGGCCACCGCGAACTCGTCGAAGGACACTGCCATGGTCACGAACAACGCGGCGAAGATGCTCGGCGCAGTAAATGGCAGGATCACGAAGCGCATGGCCTTCCACTGGTTGGCTCCCAGGTTCCACGCCGCCGCCTCGATATGGGGATCCATCTGCGCCAGACGCATGCGGATGACTGCCATGGCGAACGGCGTGCACATCACGATATGGCTGATCATCACTGCGTAGATCGACCCTGACAGACCTACCCGGGAAAGGAACGCCAGCATCGCCAGGCCCATGATCACCACCGGAATGGTCGGCGGCAGCGTCGCGAGCGCCATGTAGATCGACTTGCCGAAAAACTGGTAACGAAAGTCGGTATAGGCCGCAGTGAAACCCAATAGAGTCGAAACCAGTGACACCACCACGCCCACCAGCAGACTGTTCCTGAACGCCTGCCAGACTGCCGGATCCGCAGCGATGACCTCGTACCAGTGCAGGCTGAAACCGCCCAGGGGCAATGACGGAAAGCGGTCGATATTGAACGAGAACACAAAGCTGCCGGCGATGGGCGTGAAGATGAACATGAACACCAACACGACAAAACTGCGCAGCAGGAAGTTGATCAGGCGATGCTCGTTCATGGGCGTCTCCGATAAGCGAAGCGAACCGCAGCAAAGGCCGTGATCAGCAGCGTGATGATCATGACCGTCGCAATCACCGCTGCACGGGGCCATTGCTGACCGGACTTGGTGGTGTCGGTGATCAGGGTACTGAGGGTCGGTGGTTGACCGCCGCCCAGGTACAGCGGGCTGACAAAATCACCGAAGGTCAGGATGAAACAGAACAGCGCCGCCACGACGATGCCAATCCGCGCCGAAGGTATGACCACCAGCAGCACGGTGCGCCAACGCCCGCTGCCGAGGTTGTGCGCGGCCTCGATCAACGAACGATCGATGTACATCAGGCTGAACAATTGCAGCAGCACCACCAGGGGCAGGCACAGGGTGAAGTAGCCGACATAGGTGCCGACGGTGGTGTTCAACATGGCCACCGAGCCGATGCCGAGCAGCCCCAGCGCCGCGTTGAGAATGCCGTTGTCGCTCAGGAACACCTGCCACGAATACGTGCGCACCAGATAGCTGGTGAAAAACGGCGTGATCAGCAGCAGTACCAGTAGCTGCCGGGCAGAATCGCGAAACTTGAAGGCAATGGTGTAGGCACACGGAAACGCCACCAGGCTGACCAGTACAGTGGCGCCCGCCGCCATGGCCAGGGTGTGCACATAAGCGTCCCAGAAGAACCCGCGACTGAACATGTAGCTCCAGTTCAGCCACTCGAAGGTCGGTACCATCCGAAAGTTGCGCACCACCCAGAAACTGATCGCCACCAGGAAGGCCAGCGGAAACACGAAAAAAACCAATTGCCAGATCAGGATCGGCAGCGAAAAACACAGCCCGAACCACGGCACGTGCACGGCCTTCCTGGTGGTGCGCTGGCGTATGGCGGGGCTGCTGTCGGACAGTACCGGCGGTGAAGTCTTCAACTTGTCTGAAATCATTGCCACCTACTCCACGCGTCTTGTCAGGCACCCTTGTATTGCGACCAGAAGTCGTTCCAGTCTTCCAGGCTCTGCTGGACCGGCAGCTCGCGATATTTGATCCGGCCGTCGCGGATGTCATCCATGACGTTGCGCTGTCCCAGCACCATGCCCTGGCGCGTGGCTTCGGCGAGATCGGTCTGGTTGAGCAACTCCCAGCCTTTTTTGCTGGGAATAAGCGCGGGGTACGCGGCCATTTTTGCCGACTTGACCTGGCCCTGGGGTGAGGTGATGTACTGGATGAACTTCTTCGCCAGGTCCGGGCTGTGGGCTTTTCGGGCGATGCAGTAGGACTCCGTCCATTGCAGCCCGCCCTCCTTGGGCAACACGGTTTTTACCGGAGCGCCTGCGCGCTGCAGGACCCCGGTGATCCAGTCGCCAATGCCGCACATGGCATGCACCTGGCCGTTTTTCAGCGAGGAAAAGGTCCCGCCATAATCGAAGAAGCCGCCGATCTGCGGGCGCAGGCTCATGAGTTTCTGCTGCACGCTTTGCCAATGCGCAGCGTCGATGTCGTAAGGCCGCGCGTTGCCGTTGAGCAGGCTGATCTGGCCCAGGTTGGGCAGGTGCCAGTCGAAGTGCCCGACCTTGCCCTTGAGGCTTTCGTCCCAGAACAGGTCGTAGCTTTGCACCTTGGCTTCGGGAACCAGTTGAGTGTTGTAGGCAATGCCCAGGAATCCGAAGCGGATCAGCACAGAATAAAGCTTGTCGCCCTGCCAGTGCCCTGGGAAATGCTGGAACTCGGGGTAGAAATCATCAAAGGGGTAATCCGCCGGGTCGAGTTGCTCGATGTATTCGGCAGCGTTGAGTTGTTGCACGTATTCAGCATCGGACAGGATCAGGTCAAAGGTGCCGGGCGGCGATTGCGAGATCAGCCCCAGCATGTTGTCGCCGCCGGTGTAGTACTTGGCCCGGACCTTGACCCCGTACTGGCGCTCGAAATCGGCAACGATGTCCGGCTCAGCGTGACCGGCCCAGGCCAGGATGACCAGTTCTTTTTCCGCAGCGGCGAAGCTTCTCGCCGGTAGCAAGCCGCACAGCGCCGCGGTGCCTGCGAGGATGCCGGAAGTCTTGAGGAAGGTACGGCGTGAAAGGTCGATGCGCTTGTTCATGACATTTTTCCCCAGGTGTTGGAAGTGCCTCATTCCTGTCGCGGCCAACCCCACGCATCCTTGGCTGGCTGGCAGCATTGCAGCAGATCGCCATCAGTGTTTTTTGTGCACGCCCGACCTGCAATTGATCAGACCCGACCTGTGGCCGGCGCAAGGAGCTGCATGAGGCCGTATTGCCAACTACGGGTCGGATTTGGACAAATCGGCCACCTGCCAATCTGATCGAATCGTTCTACCCGCCACGGCCTGAAAATGACCTGTGGGTCAATTACTTAGATGGGTGTACAGATGAACAACAGCGTCGTCATTGGAGAACTCACCTGGCCGGAATACGCGGCAAAAGTCGCGACCGGATGCCCGATCTTCCTGCCGGTGGGCGCTCTGGAGCAGCACGGACACCACATGTGCATGGAGGTCGATGTCCTGCTGCCCACCGCGATCTGCAAGGCGGTGGCGCATAACGTCAGTGGCCTGGTGTTGCCCGCACTGGCGTACGGCTACAAGTCCCAGCAGAAATCCGGCGGTGGCAATCACTTTCCTGGCACCACCAGCCTCGATGGCGCCACCCTCACCCACACCGTGCAGGACATCATTCGCGAGCTGGCACGCCACGGAGCGCGCAAGCTCGTGCTGATGAATGGACATTTTGAAAACTCGATGTTCATCGTCGAGGGCATCGACCTGGCGCTGCGCGAACTGCGCTATGGCGGCATCACCGACTTCAAGGTGGTGGTGCTGTCCTACTGGGATTTCGTCAACGATCCGGCCGTCATCGCCAAGCTGTATCCCGAGGGATTCCTCGGCTGGGATATCGAGCACGGCGGCGTCTTCGAAACTTCGCTGATGCTGGCCCTGCACCCGGACAAGGTCGATCTCGACCGGGCGGTGGATCATCCCCCCGCCACCTTCCCGCCCTACGACGTCTTCCCGATCATCCCTGAGCGCACGCCCGCATGCGGCACGCTGTCTTCGCCCAAAGGTTCCAGCCGCGAGAAAGGCGAGTTGATCCTCGACGTCTGTGTGTCCGGTATCAGCGCTGCGGTACGCGAAGCCTTTGCTTGAATGACTTGAACAGCGCACGGACGTGCCCGACCTGGTAACACTGCGGTTAACGCTTCACCCTCTCAAATACAACAAAAAAAGGGTAAGTCTCATGTCCAGTTCCTCAACTCTGGCGCCAGGCCTCAAGCAGCGTCACGTCACAATGTTGTCCATCGCCGGAGCCATTGGCGCCGGCCTGTTCATCGGCTCGGGCCACGCCATCGCGTCGGCCGGACCTGCGGCGATTCTGGCGTATATATTTTCCGGCACCCTGGTGGTGCTGGTCATGCGCATGCTCGGCGAAATGGCTGTGGCCTCGCCCGACACCGGGTCGTTTTCCACCTACGCCGAACGCGCCATGGGCCGTAGTGCCGGTTTCACCATCGGCTGGCTCTATTGGTGGTTCTGGGTGCTGGTGATTCCCATCGAAGCCATCGCTGCCGCCGCCATCCTCCACGCCTGGTTCCCGTCCATCCAGACTTGGGAGTTCGCCATAGCGGTCACCGGGCTGCTGACCCTGACCAACCTGTTCAGCGTGGCGCGCTACGGCGAGTTCGAATTCTGGTTCGCCATGCTTAAAGTCATCGCCGTGCTGGGGTTCATCGCCCTAGGTGCGCTGGCGCTGGTGGGTGGGCTGCCCGAGACCACCGTCAGTGGCGTGGCCCAGCTCAGCAAGGAGTTCGGCGGCTTTATGCCCAATGGCTGGACCGCCGTCATCGGCGCGATGCTCACCACGGTGTTCAGTTTCATGGGCACCGAGATTGTTACCATTGCCGCAGCCGAATCGCAGAACCCGTCGAAGCAGATCACCCGTGCGACCAACTCGGTCGTGTGGCGAATGGGGATTTTCTACATCGTCTCGGTGTTCCTGATCATCTCCATCGTTCCCTGGAATGACCCGATGCTGGTGACAGTGGGCTCGTATCAACGGGCGCTGGAGCTGATGAACATTCCCCACGCGAAGATGATCGTCGACATCGTGGTCCTGATTGCCGTCGCCAGCTGCCTGAACTCCGCCATCTATACCGCCTCGCGCATGGTCTACTCCCTGAGCAAACGGGGCGACGGCCCGCGCATCCTGCAAAAAACCTCAGGCTCCGGCGTACCCTACATCGCCGTGCTGGCCAGCACCGCAGTGGGCTTCCTGACCACGGCACTGAATTACTTTGCCCCCAACGAGGTGTTCGCTTTCCTGCTGGCCAGTTCCGGAGCCGTGGCCTTGCTGGTGTACCTGGCGATTGCCGTGTCGCAGCTGATATTGCGCCGCAAGATGAACGCCTCGGGACACCCGATCGTCTTCAAGATGTGGTTCTACCCGTGGCTCAGCTACCTGGTGATTTTGTGCATTCTGAGCATCCTGACCGTCATGCTGATTCTGCCGCAGCACCGCATGGAAGTGCTGGCGACCGGTGCGCTGACCCTGTCCATCGTGTGCATGGGCGCGATTTTCAACTCCAGGAAACGTCCTGCGCCAGCACCTGCTGAAACCCGCAACGCCTGAGGTCAAACAGCGTCAAGCTGCCCCCCGCTCACCTCTTTCCGGCCGCTTTCGCACCACGAAACTGGCCGGTTTTTTATTTGTACAAGCGCAGAACAAGAGGATGGTCCATGTCTGCCTACGAACAACGGCCAGTGAAAACCGTGGGTTTTCTGGTCATCCAGAACTTCACCACCATCGGCTTCGCCTCCGCCGTGGAAACCTTGCGCATGGCCAACATGGCCGCCCGCCAGCCGATGTACCGCACCCTGATCATCGCCGCCAGCCTGGAGCCGGTCACCGCCAGCAACGGCATGCGCATCCTGCCCGATTACTCGATCGAAGACGCACCGAAACTCGACATGTTGTTTGTGGTGGGCTCCAACCCGATCGTGTCCAATCACAGCAGCCGACCGTTGCTCGGCTGGCTGCGCAAACTGGCGCATCTGCAGGTGCCCTTGGGCGGCATCTGCACCGGCAGCCACTTGCTCGCCCGGGCTGACCTGCTCAAGGGTTACCGCTGCACGATCCACTGGGAGGACTACGAGGCGCTGAGCGAGCGCTTTCCCGGCATCGTCATTTCCAACCAGTTGTTCGAACTCGATCGCGACCGCTACACCTGCTCCGGCGGAGTGGCGGCCATGGACATGACGTTGCAGTTAATCGCTCGCGAACCTGGCGGGCGGGACATCGCCGCCCATGCCGCGGAACTGCTGTTGTGTGATCGCGCCCGAGGCGCCCAGGAACGCCAGCGCGTGCCGCTGCGGCAGAAGCTCGGCACCTCCCAGCCCAAGCTCAGCCAGATTGTGGCGATCATGGAAGCCAACATCGAGGAGCCGTTGGGGCTGGAAGAACTGGCGCGCTTGAACGAGGTGTCGGTGCGGCAACTGGAGCGACTGTTTCACAAACACCTCAAGCGCACACCCAGTCAGTACTACCTGGAACTGCGCCTGTCCCGGGCCCGGCAGTTGCTGCTGCGTAGCGAGGCGCAGGTCCGCGATGTCGCCCTGGCGTGCGGCTTCGTTTCACCGGCACATTTCTCCAAGTGCTACAGCCGCTATTTTGGTCTGTCGCCGATGGGGGAGCGCCGGCAGGTGGCGGTGCACTAGACGTCTTGTGTTGGCTGCACTGACGCCTTCTCACTCCAACCCATCCGCATGCACAAAGCACAATTTGTTGCCCTCCGGATCCCTGCAATAGGCGCCGAAATAATCCGGTGAGTAATGCGCGCGTATCCCGGGGGCGCCCTCATCCGTCGCGCCTGTGGCGATGGCCGCTGACCAGGCGGCCTGCACCTGCTCGCGCGAGCGGCAGGCAAAGCTGACCTGGGTGCCATTACCCCAGTTCGCCGGTAACCCGTTGTAGGGCAACTGGATGAAGAACTGTGGCCAGCTCTTGCCCGGATACTGCCAGCCCGAGCCCGGTGGACCGCCATCGTTTTCGTCTGGCATGCGCTCCAGGCCCAGGGGTTGGAGGATCGTGTCGTAGAAGGTGGTCATGGCGGCGAGATCGCGGGCGCCTAGGATAATGTGGCTGAACATGGCTGGGCTCCTGGGGTGGAGTGGGCTGTTGCTGGATTCTGGATTGCTGGATTGCTGAGATTAGCGCAAAGGCAAGATCAAGAGATCGCAGCCTCGTTGCACTCGACAGCTCCTACGCAGCGCCTGCGCAGCGCCTGCGGGAATTGGGCACGCGGGTTCCCCAAGGGCAGCCGGATCGACTACCATGCCGCCGCCGGTTTCCACATGGGATTAATAGGGAATCCGTGATGCTCGCGCAGCATCAAACGGAACTGCCCCCGCAACTGTAGGTGCTGAGCCTGCTCCACGACTGCCACTGGGATCGCTCCCGGGAAGGCCGGAGCCAGGTGATGACGCACCAGTCAGGAGACCTGCCGGCCAAGCAAATCACTAACCGGCGGGGTGTCCGGGAAGGACATCCTTGGCGCGCGGGTCATCTTGGTGACCAGCAGTGCACTGCATTTGCGGCAGCGTTCGATGATGTGTTTCCAGTCCGTATTGCCCTGCTCCGTTTACGGTTCAACTGGAGATCGCCCCATGCTGCTGCCCCGCTTCGCCACCCTCTGCACGGGCCTGGGTCTTTGCGCCCTCGCCCAGGCGGCACCGACGCAATACCCCCTGACCGTGGAGAACTGCGGCAGCACGCTGACGTTCCAGCAGGCGCCGAGCCGAGCAGTAACCATCGGCCAGGCCGGCACGGAAATGCTCTATGCCATGGGATTGAGCAACCGGCTGGTGGGCACCTCGCTGTGGTTCAACGACGTGCTGGGCCGCTACAAGACCGAGAACGACAAGGTGCCGCGCCTGGCTGACAACGAGCCGAGCTTCGAGGCGGTGATTGGCAAGCGGCCACAGCTGGTGGCAGTGGAACTGGAGTGGATGGTCGGCCCGCAAGGCGCAGTCGGCACCCGCGAACAATTCCATGAGTTGCAGATTCCCACCTACCTGATGCCTTCCGACTGCGAAGCCAAGGACAACCTGGTGGGCGCCGACGGCACGCGGCTCGAAGCGTTTCGCATCGACAGCCTGTACAAGAGCGTCAGCCAGCTGGCGGCAATCTTCGATGTGCAGGCGCGTGGCGAGAAGTTGAACGCCGAGCTCAAGGCCAGCCTGGCGAAGTCCATTGCCATGGTGCAAAACAAGGACCTCAAGCACACCAGCGCGCTGTTCTGGTTCTCCAGCGCCAGCCTGGATATCGATCCCTATGTCGCCGGCCACAAGGGCATTCCCGATTTCATGCTCAACACCCTGGGCGTGCGCAACGTGGTGCAGTCCGACGAAGAATGGCCAACGGTGGGCTGGGAAACCATTGCCAAGGCCAACCCGACATTCCTGGTGATTGCCCGTATGGATCGGCGCCGCTTCCCGGCTGACGACCACGAAAAGAAACTGGCTTTCCTGCGCAGTGACCCGGTCACGCGCAACATGGACGCGGTGAAGAACAATCGCATCATCATCCTCGACGCCATGGCGATGCAGGCCAGCCTGCGGATGTTCGATGGCCTGGAAACACTGGCCACCGCCATCAACGGCTACGACTTGCCGAAATGACCGGGACGCTGATTCGCACGCTGCTGGCCTTCGTCACACTGCTGCTGGCGGTGATCGCCGGCGTGGCCATTGGTGAAACGCCGATCGAGCCGGGCGTGGTGTTCCAGGTATTGGCCAACAAATTGTGGGCAGCCGGTAATGTGCTCGACCCGATCGACGAAGGCATCGTCTGGAACTACCGCCTGACCCGGGCACTGGTGGCCGCGGCTTGCGGTGCAGGCCTGGCCACCTGTGGGGTGATCCTGCAATCACTGCTGCGCAATCCACTCGCCGATCCCTACCTGCTGGGTATCTCCGCCGGGGCTTCCACAGGGGCGGTTCTGGTGGCGTTGCTGGGGCTGGGCGCGGGGGCCATTTCGTTATCCGTCGGCGCTTTCGCCGGGGCTGTCGCAGCCTTCGTGCTGGTGATTTTGCTGGCGCGGGTCAGCGGATCGTCCAGCGGCACCGGGCAGATCATCCTGGCCGGCATTGCCGGCTCGCAACTGTTCAACGCGCTGACGGCGTTCCTGATCACCAAGTCCGCCAGTGCCGAACAGGCTCGCGGCATCCTGTTCTGGCTGCTGGGCAATCTCAGTGGCGTGCGCTGGCCGTCGGTGTGGTTATCGGTGCCCGTGGCCCTGCTCGGCCTGGCGGTGTGCCTGTGGCACCGGCGGGCGCTCGACGCGTTCACGTTCGGGGTCGATTCCGCAGCCTCCCTTGGTATCCCGGTGCGCCGGGTGCAGTTCATATTGGTGGGCAGCGCGGCGCTGGTGACGGCGGTAATGGTGTCGATCGTCGGCTCCATCGGTTTTGTCGGGCTGGTCATTCCCCATGCCGTGCGCCTGTTGCTGGGCACCCGTCACGCCCGCTTGCTGCCTGCCAGCGCGCTGGGTGGTGCGCTGTTCCTGATCGCGGCAGATGTGTTGTCGAGGACGTTGATCAAGGGCCAGGTGATTCCGGTCGGGGTCATCACCGCTCTGGTGGGCGCACCGGTGTTTGCGTTGATCCTGGTCGGGCGGAGGAATGCCCGATGAGCGGCGAAGCGTTGGTATTGAGCTGCGCCGGGCTGGGGTTCGATGTCCGCGATGTGCAGTTGTTGCACGACATCGATCTGCACATTCAACGCGGGGAAACGCTGGGCATCGTCGGGCCCAATGGCTCTGGTAAATCGACCTTGCTCAAGTTGCTCGCCGGGGTACGCGAGCCGTCCCGGGGCGAAGTGTTCCTGGGCGGCACACGCCTGGGCAAGCTGCCACGGCGAACGATTGCGCAAATCCTGGCGGTGGTTGAACAGCAGGCGACCACCGATGATGCCATCCGTGTGCTCGACGCCGTTGCCCTGGGGCGAACCCCCTGGCTGTCAGCGTTGCGCCCGTGGTCCCGGGAAGACGCACACATTGTCGAGCAGGCGTTGGTTGACGTCGATGCCGCGCACTTGAAAAACCGCACCTGGCGCAGCCTCTCCGGCGGGGAGCGCCAACGCGTGCATATCGCTCGCGCCCTGGCCCAGCGGCCGCAAATCCTGCTGCTGGATGAGCCCACCAATCACCTGGACATCCAGCATCAGCTGTCGATTTTGCAGGTGGTGCATGCCCTGCCCGTCACCACGGTGATCGCCCTGCACGATCTCAACCAGGCACTCACCTGTGACCGCCTGGCCGTGCTCGAACGCGGTCGGCTGGTGGCGCTGGGCGCCCCCGTGGAAGTGCTCACGCCCAAGCGCCTGCAAGACACGTTCGGCGTGCAGGCGCATTACCTGGTCGATCCGTTTGACGGGGCGCAGATCCTGCGTTTTCGCGGTGCGCCGGGTCTGTGAATCGCGCCAGTGCGGCAATATTGGCGCGATCGAGAAACCCGGTGATCTGCGACTCGGGGAAAATCACGATATCGGTACCTGGCGCACAGGCCGCAACGGCATCCGGGGTGCGCTGCAGGTTGTAGGCGACATCGCCATCGCGACCCGCCATCTGTATGAGTTCAAGCTTCATTGTCGGACCTTTGAGGTGAAATACGTCCCGGCCAGGAAACGAATGACTTTTGCCAGAGGCCAGGCAAGTATGCGTATCACCCGCCTACGAATACGCCTCCACCATCCACTTCACCCGAGCCAACGCCTGCCCAAGCGTATCAATGTCCACCGAGCCCAACGCCAGGCGAATTGCATGGGGCACATGCGCCGAAGTGGCAAACGGCTCGGCCGTCGAAACGGCAATATTCTCCTCCATCAACGCCTTGGTAATCTGGTCCGCCCGGGCATCTTCGCCCAGCGGCAACCACAGGAAATACGACGACGGATGCGTCACGCAGCGCAGCCCATCCAGCGCGCGCAACGCAACGATCTGCCTGGCCTGGGCGTCGGCCCGCTTCTCGGCTTCCAGTTGCATCACCGTGCCATCGTCCAGCCAGGCACAGGCAATCGCAGTCATCACCCCCGGGGTGTTCCAGGTGGTGGACCGGATAGCGCGCTCGATGGCGGCCACCTTGTCCAGAGGCGCGGCGACAAAACCGATGCGCAGGCCGGTGGCGATGCTCTTGGATAAACCGGACACATAGACGGTCCGCTCCGGCGCCAACGTAAACAGCGGTGGCGGCGGGTTTTCGGCGAGGAACGCGTAGGCTGCATCCTCGATTATCAGCAGCCCGTGCTTGCGCGAAATGGCCACCAATTGCTCACGTTGCGCGGCAGGCATCACCCAGCCCAAGGGATTGTGCAGCGTCGGCATGCTGTACACCGCCCGCACTCGCCGACTGCGGCAAAGTTTTTCCAGGGCCTCGAGATCCGGCGCGTCGGCGCCACCAGGAATCGGCGCGATTTCCAGGTGCAGCGCTTCGGCCAGCACCTTGAAGCCCGAATAGGTCAAGGCGTCTGCGGCGATCACGTCGCCCGGCTTGAGCAACGCCATCATCGTCACCGCCAGGCCATGCTGGGCGCCGCTGACCATCAGCACTTGATCGGCATCGACAGCCAGCCCGCGCGCGCCCAGGTGCCGCGCCACCGACGCACGCTCGTGCATGCGCCCCGCATGGGGTTGATAGCGCAACAGCGCCTCCAGGTCACCGCCGGCGGCCAACTGGCGCAATGCACTGCGCAGCATTTCGCCCTGTCCTGGCAGCGACGGATAGTTGAAGTTGAGATCGATCATGCCAGCGACGACTTCCTGCTGGTCGATGCCCAGGTTGGGCGGCAGCGAAGTCTCCCGGACAAAGGTGCCGCGCCCGGTTTCGCCACTCACCAGGCCCATGGCTTCGAGCTCGCCATACACCCGACTCGCGGTCACTAGCGCCAGACCTTCACGGGTGGCCAGTTGGCGGTGAGTCGGCAAGCGGGTGCCCGGCAGCAGGCGACCGGCACGGATATCGGCGGCAAAGGTATCCACCAGGGATTTGTAACGCGAGCGCGGCATGGGCGATGTATCCATGACAATTTTTTGATTGTTATTGATTCTCGACCCTAGGATGGCTTTCTGCAAATTTGAGTGTGACGAAATGGAACGTGCATCAAGCCTGCAAAATCCTGGCCGGGAAAAGTCCGCGAGCGGCTGGCTCAACGGTTTTATCGGAGTGCTGATCTTCAGCGGCTCGCTGCCCGCCACCCGCCTGGCCGTGCTGGAGTTCGATCCGGTGTTCCTCACGGTGGCCCGCGCCAGCATCGCCGGGTTGCTGGCGCTGTGCATGCTGTGGCTGTTCAGGGAACAGCGCCCGGCGCGGCATCAACTGCTGCCCCTGGCCATCGTCGCGTTGGGTGTTGTCCTGGGTTTCCCGTTGTTGACCGCCCTGGCTTTGCAATATGTGACATCTGCCCATTCGATCGTCTTCGTCGGCCTGCTGCCCCTGGCCACCGCGGTATTTGGCGTGCTGCGCGGCGGTGAACGTCCGCGACCGGTGTTCTGGTTGTTCTCGATTCTGGGCAGCCTGCTGGTAGTCGGCTTTGCTCTCTCCCAAGGCGTGACCGCCTCGCCCATCGGCGATTTATTGATGTTGGCGGCCATCCTCGCCTGCGGCCTCGGATATGCCGAAGGCGCAAAGCTGTCCAGGACCCTCGGTGGCTGGCAGGTAATCTGCTGGGCACTGGTGCTGTCGTTGCCGGTGATGGCGCCACTGGCCTGGTGGCTCGCGCCGCCGACCCTCTCGGGCATCACGCCCTCGGCGTGGGTGTGCCTGGGGTACGTGTCGATTTTCAGCATGCTGGTGGGTTTTGTGTTCTGGTATCGAGGACTGGCGCAGGGCGGTATCGCGGCAGTCGGCCAGTTGCAGTTGCTGCAGCCGTTTTTCGGCCTGGCTCTGGCAGCCACGCTGCTGCATGAGCAGGTCAGCCCTGGCATGCTGGTGGTGACGGTGGCGGTGATTTTATGTGTGGCCGGGGCGAAAAAGTTTTCCAGGTAGGATTAGGGCCAAGGCGATCCGTGATTTCATAGCACTTTGATTGGCAATTATTGAGGAAACATCGTGGTCACTTGTTATCTGAAGTACGTGCTTGATCCCTATCAGCTCAAAGCGTTCGAGTACTACGCGAAGTTATGGATTCCGCTGGTTGAAAAATTCGGCGGGCAGCATCACGGCTATTTTCTGCCTTCCGAGGGCGCCAACAATATCGCCATGGCGATGTTCACCTTCGCGAGCCTGGCGGAGTATGAGCGTTATCGCCAGGACTCGATGCAAGACCCGGAGTGCATCGCCGCCTTCAAGTACGCTGAGGAAACCAAGTGCATTCTCAGCTATGAGCGCAGTTTTTTCCGGCCGGTGTTTGGGGGTTAACTCAGGTTTTGCGTAAAAGCAATCCTGCTTCGACTGCCGAATCGATGATCGAGCTGGCAGGGACATTGATCCAGGTCGCCGCGTCAATGTCGCCTGCCCCCGCCAGCCACTGCTCCACTATCTGATAACCAAGGGTGTAGCCCAGCCATCTTGGATGAACTCCGGTGCCGAAGAACCTCGCGCTGTGGTCGTAGTACGTGGCGTCGAGGGCCTGGCGATCGGTCGGAGTGCGCAGCAGATCAGCGCGGTTTACCGCGCTCTCCCAGGGTTCTGCGGTGCTGCCGAGCAGATGCCGGACGAACTGTCCGGCCAAGCCCTCGCTGACCAATGCCTCGCCGAGGGTCCAGCCGTAGCCGGGACCCGCCATGCGCAGGCAGTGATGAACCTCATGGATGATCTGCCGGTGCAGCGTCCATGAGCCCATTCATCTATCCCTTCTATCGTTGTGGAGGCTAAGCTCAGCCAGCCAAGCGGCCAATCATATCCACCGGAAGCCACTCTGACCATGCGCCTGAGAACTGCAATTTTCGCCCTTCTGAACCTTGCCATGGTGGCCACGGCCAGCGCCAAGTCCCGGCCCGGGCACATGGTGTATTTGCGCACTATCGACCCGAGCATCGAGCAGGACATGCGCTACGCCAGCGCCCATAACTTCACCGGTCGCGCGCTTGAAGGGTATGGCGCCGCCGAGTGCCTGTTGTCCCTGGAGACCGCCCAGGCCCTGGCACGGGTGCAGTCATCCCTGCGCGCAGAAGGCTATGGCTTGAAGGTTTTCGACTGCTATCGTCCCAACCGCGCAGTGGCCGACATGGGACGCTTTGCTACAGAGCCCGGCGACCCGCGCAAGACCGAGTTTTACCCTCGGGTAGATAAGCAGGACTTCTGGCGACTGGGTTATGTGGCGCGGGTTTCTGGCCACTCCAAAGGCTCAACCGTCGACCTGACCCTGACCGGACCGCAAGCGCTGCCCGCCGCCAAATGGACGCCGGCGGCTTCGCAGGTAGACTGCACCGCGCCCGTTGACCAGCGGTGGCATGATGGTGCTGTCGACATGGGCACCGGTTTTGATTGTTTCGACGAGCGCGCCCACAGCGCCAGCGCCGCGATCAATGCCACGGCAAAATCCAATCGCCAGCGCCTCACCAGCGCGATGGAAAAGGCGGGCTTTTCCGGATATTCGAAGGAGTGGTGGCACTTCACCTACGCGGGTGAGGGGTCGAAAAAACAGGTGATGGATTTCCCGATCACCCCCCTGGGCGCTCGCGATCTGATCGACGCCAGCCAGCAGGTGATCGTGGTCACCAGCAAAAGCTGGGACGACACCCAGGGCAGCGCACAGCGCTATGAACGCGAGGGCAGCACCTTGCGCAAAGCCGGCGACGCCTTTGCGGTGGTAGTTGGCAAGCACGGGATGGCCTGGGGCAAGGGTTCGTTCGAACCCGGTGCAGGCCCGGTCAAACGTGAAGGCGACGGCAAGGCACCTGCCGGTGTATTCACCTTGGGCACGGCATTCGGTTTCGATCCAGACGCGCCGACAAAGCTGCCGTACCTGACGCTGACGCCATCCACTGAATGCGTGGATGACAGCCAATCCCCGCGCTACAACGAACTGGTCGACGGCGCCGCCATTGCCAAAGATTGGAACAGCTCCGAGCGCATGCGCAGCGAGGACGTGCTGTATCGCCAAGGCATCTTCATCGATCACAACACCCCGGCGACTCGCGGCGCAGGCTCGTGCATCTTCTTCCACATCTGGCGCAGCCCCAACTCGCCAACGGCGGGTTGCACGGCCATGGACACGGCGGACATCACCCGCTTGCTTGGCTGGCTGGACCCTCGGCAATTGCCACTGCTGGTGCAAATGCCCGAAGCGCAATACGAGCAGGTTCGCGCATCCTGGGGCCTGCCGGCACGCTGATTTCAGCGCTGCTGCAAATCGAGGCAGTAGGTGTAGTAACCGCTGTCGCGCACGTAACCCAGCGACTCATACAAGCGCTGGGCGTTGAGGTTGTCGGTCGCCGTTTCCAGCACCATGCCTTTGCCGCCAGACAACACCGCAAAGGAGCGTGCCGTATTCATCAGCAAAGTTCCGACTCCGCGACCGCGGGCATTGGCCGTGGTGAACAGGTCTCCAAGCAGCCATGTACGGTAGGCGTCGATGGAGGAAAAGGTCGGGAACAGCTGGACAAATCCCAGCGCCTCGCCTGTGTCGTCCTGGGCAAGGAAAATCACCGACTCATCCCGGGCGATGCGCTCGGCGATGAAAGCTCGCGACTGCGCCAGGTTGGAAGGTTGGCGGTAGAAAACGCGATAGGCGTCGAACAACGGAGCGATGAGGTCGAGGTGACTGGCGTCGGCGCGCAGGGCCTGGAGGGGCATGGCGGATTGTCTCCGTGGGGGTGGATTGGGGTATTGTTGGTAGGCAAGGATAGATCAAAAGATCGCAGCCTCGTTTTACTCGACAGCTCCTACAGCTCCCCCTCATCGCAATGGCGCAGGCCTGTGCGGAACTGGTGAGGCCCGAGACAGTGCACCTGGCAAGACGGGCCCCTCGACACCCTCGCGAGCAGCCCGCGAATCTAAAAATCCCTGCCCGCCACAGATACCCTGTAGGAGCTGCCGAGTGAAACGAGGCTGCGATCTTTTGATCTGGCCTTTCAGGGTCAAAAGATCGCAGCCTCGTTTCAAGGCAGGTCCTGCGAAGCGTCCCGCAACTCAGAATGTCTTGCTGACGCTCGCGACCACCGTGGCGGTGCACAGGTCACCATAGCCGTACCAGCTCGCGCACTCGCTTTGCGACAGGTCGGTGTCGATGTAGCTCAGGCCCCAGGTAACGCCGACGAACTCCCGGGTGAGCTTGGCTTCCCATTCGTAGTAGGCGTCGCGGTTGTCACCGCTGCCGGACCAGTAGGCCGGGTCCTTGACGTCGCCGCGACCCACGCGCAGGTCCAGCCCCGCGTCAGCCGGCAACTCGATCTTGTAGGCGAGGTAGGTGTAGAGCGTGTCCTGGTCTTCGCCAAACCCGTTGGGCGTGTCGTTGGAGTAGTAAACGCCGAGTTTCACCCCATAGACGTCGAGAATCCCGTACACCTCACTGAAATTGAACTGCCCCTCCTTCGGGTAACTGTACTTGAGATAACCGAGGTCCAGGCTGATGGCGTCGCTCGCCTGCCAGTAGTAACCGGCGTAGTACTCGAGCTCCTGGCGGGTCTTGAACGGGCCGCCGAAATCCACGTTGGAAGTCCAGGCGCCGACATACAGGCCGCTGCTATGCACCAGCGTGGCGCCGGCCTGGATCGCCGGATCACCCAATGTCTGAGAAATCCCCCGGGTACGGTAGTCGCTGAGCGCGGCCAGGCTCATGTCCAGGCTGAAATTGTCGTCAAGGGCCATGGCCTGGGAGGTCAAGGGTGCCAGAGCCAGGCTGGCAAGGGTGAGCAATGCGCGCGGGTTCATACGAATCTCTTGTTTTTATGAGTGGCAGGAATATCGGGCGTGCGGCTGCCGAGCCCCTCGCGGTGCGAGGGGCCAGACGGTTTTTTCAGGGGTGGTGAAGGAGCGGTCAGGACGCCGGGGTGTAGACTTCTTTGCCGGCGAAGAAGGTTTTCAACACCTGGGTGTCGAACAATTCTTCGTCGCTGACCTTGAATACGTCGCGGTCGAGAATGATCAGGTCGGCCTGTTTGCCGGGTAACAGCGAGCCGATCTGTTTCTCCAGACGCAAGGCTTTGGCGGCGTTGATCGTGTAGGCATAAAACATGCTTTGCCGATCGATGCTTTCATTGGCATTCAACACGCCCAGCGGACCTTTTCGGGTACTGGCCTGGGCGATGGCATTCCACGGATTAGGGCTGGATACCGGCCAGTCACTGCCGCCGGCGATCAGCGCCCCTGCGTTATGCAACGACCTCGCTGGGTACTGGTAGCCGTAGGCAAAAGCGCTGATGTACGGCTTGACCAGTTCCACGGTATAGCTCTCACCCGTGGCCCACAGTAATTGCATGGAAGCGATCACTCCCAGTTGCTTGAAGCGCGTAAATTCCTTGGGGTTGACCAGTTGCAGGTGGCTGATGCTGTGCGGCATGGGGGTCGGGTTGAGCTTACGCGCATATTCAAACGCATTAAGCGATTCGCGCACCGCGCGGTCCCCGACGGCATGCATGTGCACGATCCAGTCGCGCTGCTCTGCGGCCACCACCAACTCGCCGAAGTGGGCGGGATCAATCAGCAGTTGACCGTCTTTGCCACTGTTCTTGAACGGCACGATCACTGCAGCCGTCTGGCCAGGGAACTCCAGCACGCCATCGGCAAAGACCTTGAGGCCCGGAAATGTCAGGTTGGGCACGCCGGCGAATTTCTGCACGACCTTGTCCAGCACTGCCAGGTCGGCCGGTTTGCTCCTGGGATTGGTCAGCAGTAACGCCGCTACATGCGCCGTGAGTTCGCCTTGTTGCGCCAGTTCGCGGTACAGCGGCAGCACGCCGTAGCTCTGCTCGGTGGCATTGAAATCGAACAGCGAGTCACCGCTGCCGGCGTTCGCCGCAGCGTCCATCCAGGCGGTAACGCCGTATTGATTATTGACCCTGACAGCTTCCCGCGCCGCCTTCAGCATGACCTGCTGGCTGGGTGGCGGAATCTGGCTGCGGACCAGGTCCCAGCGCGATTCGGCAAAGTAACCGGTGGGGGTGAAATCCTTCTCGTGTCCCACGTAGCTGCGCTCGGATTCCGACAGGCTCTTCACGAGTGCGGCGTCGATCTTCAGGCGCTTGAGCATGGCGTTGTTGGCCCAGCCGGTATGCCCGTCGATCCCACTGAGCACCAATGGCTGATCAGCCCAGCGGCCCTGATTGAAGCGCTGGCCGAGCTGCCGGCTGTTCTCCCAATAGGCCGAACTCACCCCGGCGATGCTGATCACATCACCGGCCCGGGCGCGTCCGGCCCGGTCCTGCTCGATGATCCATTGCTCAAGCTCCGGCAACGGTTTGACCTCGTCCAGCAACGTGGCGCCCATGCTGTCGAACGCAGCCACCACCGGGTGGCTGTGGCTGTCGATCATGCCGGGCATCAACACCTTGCCCCCCAGGTCGATGCGCCGGGTGCGCTCATCGGCCAGGGCATTGATCTGGGCATCGGTGCCCACCTGAAGAATCTTGCCGTCTTGCACGGCCACGGCCTGCACCAGGCCCTGACCTGGTTCGGCGGTGAATACTTTGCCGTTGAACAACACCAGGTCGGCGGCAGCCATCGCTTGCAGCGAGGTCATAGCCAGCGAGGCGGCCAACAGGTTGGGGAGAAATCGTTGCATGGGAATGCTCTCTGGTTTTTTTTATTGAGCGGTCGGAGTGACTGAAGCCTGTGAAGCCTGGGGCAACGCTTGCGGGTCAAGGCCCACAAACGGCGCCTTGGCCCACACCACCTTGCCGCCGACGACAGTCAACAGCACTTCATTGCGGCCCAGTTCTGCTTCCGGCACCTGCATGAAGTTTCTCTTCAGGACGATCAGGTCGGCGAACTTGCCGACTTCAAGCGAGCCGGTGACGGCCTCCAGCTTCAGCTGTTGGGCGGCATTCAAGGTGATGGCCCGCAGCACTTCGCTGCGCGACAGCGCCGGGTCGCCATTGAGTTTGCCGGCATACTCGGGCCCATAGCTGTGGGGGTTCAGCGGATCGCCGGCGCGGGTCACGCCAATTTTCAGCGCGAGGAACTCGTCGAGCGGATCGACCGGCCAGTCGCTACCATAGGCAATGCGCCCACCGGCGTTGGCAATGCTGCCCGACGGTTCCATGCGGGCAAAACGTGCCGACCCCAAATGTTCGTGGGTGCCGTCAATGGTGGACGGCGCCTGCTGGGCCCACTGAAAGGACATGGTTGCCGTCACATCGAGCGCCTTGAAGCGCGGGTAGTCGGCGGGGTCCACCGATTCTGCGTGGGCGATGGCAGGCCGAAAGTCGCTGCCAGGCAGCTGACGGCGCACGTATTCGACACTGTCGAGCGAGGCGCGCACTGCCCGTTCGCCGGTAGCATGCAGATGTGGATCAAGTCCGGCCTGGACAGCCCTGAGCAACAGCGGGTTGAGCGTCTGAGGCGGGAAATATAACTCGCCGAGATTCTTGCCGGGCGTCCACTTGGGGGCCTTCTCGGTCCCGCTGTTTTGCAGATAGGGCGTCAGCATCGCGCCGGTGTCCGCAGGCGCATTGATGATCCCGTCCATGAACAATTTGACGTGACGCATGCTCACACCAGGAGCCGGTAGCGCGTCGCCCTGGTCATAGGTGGCGGCCAGGGCCTTCGCTTCGGCGATGGTCTTTGCCGGGTCCGCTGCTGCGGCGGCCGGGTCCAGTTTGATGGCCAACAGTGCTCGGGAAGTCAGCTCGCCCGACTGCTGCAGCTGAGTGAATGCCTTGGCGCTTTCAGCACCGGACAAGGCATCGAAGAAACTGGTGATGCCTTGCTGGCGCATGGCGTCGAGTGCGGCGCGAGTCTGAATCAACTTCTGTGCATCGCTGGCGGGAGGCACTACGGCGGCCATCGATTCGGCGGCGCCGTCTTCGCAGATGCCAGTGGGATTGCCCGCGCTGTCACGGGCGAACTTGCCGTCGCCGGGATCAACGGTGTGCTTATCGATGCCGGCGAGCGCCAGGCCGCGTGAATTCACCAGCACGGTATGGAAATCGCTGGAGCGTACCTGGATGGGACGTTTGGTCCTGAGGGCGTCCAGCGTCGACTTGTCCGGGTCGCCATCGAGCCCGTCCATGCCCATGCGGTCCCAGCTACCGACTTCCAGCCAGACATCCGGCCCTTTGTCCGGCTCGGCATCCAGGCACGCCTGAATCCGTTCCTGGAATACTTTGCGGGTCATGGTCTGGTATTTCAGATCGCACAAAGTCATCGCCCGACCACCGTCACCCGGGTGCATGTGCGCGTCGATGAAACCGGGCATCAGCATGCGCCCGCCCAGGTCGAGCTGCCGGGTCTGCGGACCGACAAAGGCGGCCACCCCAGCCTCGCTGCCGACGTAGACGATCTTGCCGGCCGTTACCGCAATTGCCTGCTGCACGGAATTCTGGCCATCGACGGTATAGACATAACCGTTGCGCATGACCATGTCGGCGGCGTTGGAACCTTGGGTCTGACACCCCACCAGCGACATGAAGGAAAATGCCGTCGCCGTCGTCACTGCGATAACCAGCCTGGAGAATTTCACGTGTCTCACCTCTGTTTTTATAGTTTTTAAAGCGCCCGATCAGACTGCCGTGCTCGCCCCGTAGTGCAGGAGCTACCCTATAGGGCGCGGCGTTTGAATGGACCTCTACAAATGAGGAGGGTGAGGAAAATACTTGTGGATGCAGCGCGCCGCAGAAGAATCTGTTATCCGGATTTGGCCAGAGGGTTCGCAGAGGGGGAGCGCAGTGCCGACCCCAGTTCGACCTTGCTTTTCACCCCAAGCTGCACATAGCAGTTGCGCAGGTAAGTGCGCACGGTGGCCGGGCTCAAGGCGAGGATTTTGGCGATTTCCTTGTAGGAATGGCCGGCGGCAAACAGCATCGCTGCGGTGCGCTCCCGGGGTGCGAGCATCACCCCGCGTGACAGGGTTTCCAGGGACAGGATCACATGCTCGCCGTTAGGCGAGAGTGTCAGGGCACAGCGTCCCAGGCGCATCACGCACGGCGCTTTGGCTAACTGGACAATCACCTCGGGCGGCAGCGTCGAACCGTCCCACTGCGGCAATTCGCGCTGGATGGCCACACCCAGGGCAGCGCCGATATACAGCAGGCTGCCATCCATGCGGGCCACGCCGAAGTCGCTTGCCCCATTCCCCGTGTCGACGCGAATCATGTCCTGCACCTGGAACCGCCACAACTGCAGCAGATGATCGCAGAAGGCGCTGAACAAACCGGCCGCGTCTTGTTCGAACGCGCACTCATGCTGGCCGCGATACAGGCACACGAAGAACATTAGTCCGCTTTCGGGCAGCTCAAAGGTGATGCACATCGCATGGAACAGATCGTGGCGCCGGGCAAAGGCACTCACGCCTTCGTCCAGATCGTCATAACCGCTGTCGCGCACCACGGTGCCGGGCTTGCTTAAAGTGTCATGGGAAAAACTGTCCGCATCGGCGCCCTTGTGCCATTCCACGGCAAAGGATTCAGGCAGGTCGATCCGCCCGTGCATCCAGCTTTTCGGAGGAATATTGACGCCCGACACTGACATCTCCCCCCACCAGGCCGACGCAAAGGGCACCAGTGAACGAAACGCCTGCAGGCCATCTTCGATGAAGCGGGTTGAGCGATGATCCCGGGCCAGCCGACCCAGTTCCAGCACGCAAAGATTGAACGCCTTTAGCGTTGCCATCGATACCTTGGTGCCGACCTGGTCCCCCTCCTCCATTGGTTCTTATCCTGATCATTACACGACGTATTAATTTGACGATGCCATAGGCGTGCCGGTGCGTCCAGTTCATGACCCGCTGACGTAGGCTAAGGGCTTGCGCCCACGGCCTGAGCGTGCCGATCTTGCTGGCGGTTTCGCGCAAAGGCATCACGATCAGGTCGCCGAGCGTGTGGTAACGCTCAACGCCCTGGCCGGCGAGGCCGAACTGCAGCGACTCAGGCTTGGACGTGGTGACGTAGAGCGTGCCAAACATCCAGTCCCACAGGGACAGGTTGACGCCAAAATTCCTGTCGAAGTGGCGCGGCGCATCGCTGTGATGGATCTGGTGCTGTGCCGGGCTGTTGAGCACATGCTCGATGGCCGGGCCGAACGATAACCACACGTGGCTGTGGCGCAGGTTCGCCGCCAGCCCGTTGAGGATGAACACCAGGTAGGTCACGCCGAACAGGGTGTAGCGGCTGATCTCGCCGCCACAGGCATACCAGAACACACCGGCATAGGCACCGACGATCACGCTGATGGAGAGCTTTTCCACCACCTTCTCCAGGAAATGCACGCGGCTGGCTGTCGCCGGTACCAATACCTGTGCCGAATGGTGGACCTTGTGGAACGCCCAGAGCCAGCGCGTATGAAAGGCGCGGTGGGTCCAGTAATGGGTGAAGTCTCGCGCCAGGAAAACCCCCAGTCCGTACAGCAATGAAAGGCCGAGGTGTTGCTGCACTTGCACGCGAGCCCCCCACAGGTTGGTGAAAAAACCAACGTAGTCGGCCGAGCGCAGGATGTGCGGGTCAACGATGCCGACGATGGGCAGCACCAGCGCGACCTTAAGGATGGCGCGCACAAAGTAGTAGCGGTAATCCAGTAACGCAGAGGGGTGAAAATGCACCTTGCCGGCGCCGATGAATTGCCAGAACGATGAAGCATCAGTCAAACCGCGACGCCTGCGGTAACGAAAAAGGCTGTAGGCGACCGAGTAGGACACGCCAAGGAACAACAGGCCAAAGCGGCCATTGAGGTCGAAGATGCCAACGAACTCGTGGGCGACCGGCTCGATCACCCACGCCATCAGGTAGCCAGAGAGAAGCGCGAAAACTTCCACGACAGATTCGCCTCATGCCAGGGAAGGACGTGGGTTGGAGGAACAGGCGATAAGTGTAGCCGTGGTTCGGCTTTAAAGTTTGATTTCGTTGGCCGCTGTTATGTCGATCCGGCCTACCGGGCCGGTCAGGTGGGCCAGGATTTTGTTGTGTTCGGCAATAATGTCTTCGGCGGTGGTATTGCCGTTATCGACCGTGGAATGCGCGTCGCCGGCGAGTACCACGTCGTAGCCCAGGGCATGCGCCTGGCGGACGGTGGCGTTTACGCAATAGTCTGTTTGCAGGCCGCAGATGATCAGGCGATCAACCTCACGCTCCAGCAGCAACGCTTCAAGTGGGGTCTGGTAGAAGGAGTCCCCGGTGGTCTTGTCTATTCGCAGGTCCTCGGGCGAAGTGTCCAGTTCCTTGGCGAGTTGCCAGCCCTCGGAGCCATGTTGCAGCAAGTCGCCCTTTTCCTGGTGCTGGATGAGCACGACCGGGATGCTGGCGGCCCTTGCCCTGCCGCTGAGCGTGTTGATGTTGGCAATCACCCGTTGAATATCGAAGCATTGGTACTGGCCGGTGCACAAGGCGTGCTGTACGTCGACGATCAGCAGTGCGGTGGTCATGATTGTCCTTCCTTGAGTGGGTGTGCTGGTGAAGCGCTTTGTGAATACAGAGCGGGGGGAACAGAAAATAGATCTGTCCCCCTGTAAATACAACCTTCAATAACCGAGCGACAGACCGGTATTGCGCCGCGGGTCGTTGGCTCCGTAGAAGCGGTTCTTGCCAACCGGCTTGCCCTCAAGCGAAGGCGCCCCGACCAGAATCGCCGCGACGTGGTTGGCATCCTGGGGCCCGGCGAATTTATGGCCCATGCTTTCGAGCATCTTCACCGTGTCGGGACTGGTGGTGAAGGTCTCCAGGTTGGTTTCTTCCGGCAGCCATTGCTGATGGAAACGCGGGGCATCCACCGCTTCCTGGATGTTCATCCCGTAGTCGATCACGTTGAGGATGGTCAGCAGTGTCGCGGTAATGATGCGGCTGCCCCCCGGGGTGCCGACGACCATCACCACCTTGCCGTCTTTGGTCACGATGGTCGGGCTCATCGACGACAGCGGCGCCTTGCCGGGAGCGATGACATTGGCCTCGCCCTGCACCAGGCCATACATGTTCGGTACGCCGATCTTCGAGGTGAAGTCGTCCATTTCGTCGTTGAGGATGACCCCGGTCTTGCTGGCCATGACGCCGGCGCCAAACCAGTCGTTGAGGGTGTAGGTCACCGACACCGCATTGCCCCATTTATCGACGATCGAGTAATGGGTGGTGTTGCTGCCTTCATGGGGCGCAACACCGGGCTTGATCTCGCGGGACACGCCGGCCTTTTTCGGGTCGATGGCGGCGCGGATTTTGGTCGCGTAGTTCTTGTCCAGCAGGTGTTCGATAGGATTTTTAACGAAATCCGGGTCGCCGAGGTAGCTGTTGCGGTCGACATAGGCGTGGCGCATGGCTTCGATCTGGTAGTGCATGCCCTGGGCCGAACGGTAGCCCAGGTCTTTCATCGGATAGCCGTCGAGGATGTTCATGATCTCGCAGATCACCACGCCGCCGGAGCTTGGCGGTGGCGCCGAGACCACGTGATAACCCCGGTAGTCGCACTCCACAGGTGCCAGTTCGCGGGTTTTGTATTTGTCTAGGTCGGCCTGGGTAATGATGCCCTTGTTGGCCTGGCTGGAGGTGACGATGGCGTCGGCAACCCAACCTTTGTAAAAACCGTCGGCGCCCTTCTCGGAAATTTCCCGCAGGGTTTTGCCCAGGTCTTTTTGCACCAGTTTCTGCCCGACCTGCATCGGCTCGCCGTTGCTCAGGAAGATCGAGCCGGAATCCTTGATGTCTTTTTTGAAGACGTCTGTGGCGTATTCCAACAGCTCGACATCGCCCTGCTGCAGCTCAAAACCGTCTTCAGCGAGCTTGATCGCCGGGGCAATCACTTCCTTGCGCGGCTTGGTGCCGTATTTCGACAGGGCCAGCTCCATGCCCGACACGGTGCCCGGAACGCCAACTGCCAGGTGGCCTCGGGTACTGAGGTCCGGAACGACATTGCCTTCTTTATCCAGATACATGTCGGCAGTGGCGGCCAACGGGGCTTTTTCACGGAAGTCGAGGAAGGTCTTGCGTCCGTCGGCCAGCTGGATGGTCATGAAACCACCACCGCCAAGGTTGCCCGCTGCGGGATAGACCACCGCCAGCGCATAGCCGACCGCGACTGCAGCATCGACGGCGTTGCCACCGTTCTTGAGCACATCGACACCCACATGGCTGGCCAGGTGTTGGGCGGTGACGACCATGCCGTTTTCGGCGGCAACCGGGGCCACTGAGGCCGCGTAAGCAGACAGGCAACTGAGCGCCAGGGAGGTCGCTATCAGCGATTTGGCAAAAGGTTCGAACTTCATGATTCCGTCTCTTTTTGTTTTCAGGTTCGGGGACAAACAGAGTGAACGCTTCAAGAGCAGTACGAAGTATGGTCGCGATTGCGTATTGCGCCTCCCCGGCGCCGTATTGTCCTACACCGGTCCGCAATCCCCGGCGCTCCCCCGTAGGAGCTGCATGCGAAATTCGAGGCGAAGAAGCCCTTCAGGATGCCTGATCGAGCTGCTCGTCGAACTCCTTCAAGTACTGCCCTGCCAGCGTCTCCTTTTGCTTGTCGCTCAGTAATTTGCCGGCCATCTGGAAGAACTTCTGCTCCTCCTCTTTCAAGTGGTGATGGACCTTCTCGGACAATTTCTTCGCAGTGGCCAGCCAGGACGGGCTGGACATCTCGGTCTCGTCGAGGGTTTCCATCATCTCGTCCATCTCGTGGTGCTCGGAAATGGCGTGACGGCTGAGGTCAACGCCATTGTCGAACTCCATCAACGGGATGTAGAAATGCCGCTCCTCGGCGGTTTCGTGCGCCTGCAGCTCGGACTTCAGGCGCTTGTAGGCCTCGGCACGCTCCGGGGTATCGCCGCTGGTCTGGATCAGCGCATCGGCATAGGTACGTTGACGGTCATGGCTTTCGCGCAAGGCTTCAAAAATATTCACGGTGGTTCCTCATCGGCTGCGTTCTCGAATGACGCTGTTAAGGCTAGACATTTGCGCTTGCACGACAGTTCCACGCCAGGCTGGATCAAACCGCACGCGTCGCGCTACGCTGCTGCCGATTCACTCATGGCCATAAGGATGTAGCTGATGACGCTGCGCATAGAAATCACGCAAGACCCCACTGAAGAGCAGCACCAGGCGATTCTCCTGCCGTTGCGTGCCTATAACGCCTCCAAGGCAGGTGTCACGAAAGCGCAGCCGATCGCCTTGCTGGTGCGCGACGAGCACGACCAGGTTCTCGGCGGTTTGTACGGCAAGGTGTTTTACCAGTGGTTGTATATCGAATTGCTGTCGGTGCCGGAAAATGCCCGGGGACAGGGATTGGGCTCACGGCTGATGCAAATGGCCGAGGATCACGCCAGGGAGAAGGAATGCCTGGGGATCTGGCTCGACACCTTCGAGTTCCAGGCGCCGGGGTTCTACCGCAAGATGGGTTATAGCGAGTTCGGGCATATCGCCGATTACCCGCCGGGACACAAGCGCTTCTTTTTCCAGAAGCGCCTGACCATCGCCTGACTCTCCAGGCGATACACAACCACCATGTGGGCGCGAGCAGGCTCACATCCACAGGTTGAAATGTGTAATTTCGTTGAATCAGAGGCAGGTTGCCAACGCAGCCAAGCGGCGCTTGGCCACGAAATCGTCCTGCTGGGCGTAATAGCTCAGCACAGTCCCCGACGCATCCGTGGTCACGTCCACGAACGACTCCGCGGCACGGGTGTAGACGGTCGACCCGCCCTTCTCGCCCGGTTGCAGGTAGGCACCCGCATCGACGCCGAACACCGCCTCGTCCTGCCAGGAAAACTGCACGCACTGGGCGACGACTTTTTCCGGTTTGTCCGACTTCAGGGTCTGGTACGGGGTTTTGGTCCTAGCATCGTTCATCACCGAGCCGGCGCAGCCCGCCAGCAGGGTAGCGGCCAGGGCCAGCAGCAGAATTCGCATTGCGTTCACTCATCAGGAAAAAGCCGACTGTATCATCCAGGCAGGACGTTTCATTCTGCTTTACTTCATTTATACCGCGACACCGCGAGACGATTCGCGCACCCTGTCGCGCCATAAACGTCCGATTGCCCGATTTGCGGGCCATTTTCTGGAAAGGTCATGACACCCAACGCCGAATACTACAAACCTACCGCCGAATACGCCGACAAGCTGATCAGCCAGATTGGCCAGACCCCGTCCTGGATCGCCAAGCGCATCGGTGTGACCGACAAGCGCATCCGCTACATCCTTGAAGGCGAACGCACCGTCAAGGGCGAGACCACGCCAATCCAGATGACCTACCCTGAGCAATTTGCCCTGGAGTGTCTGGCGGCAGCGGCCAAGGCCAGCAAAAAGCAGACTTCGTAAGCCCTTGCCAAGGAGCGACCATGGCAGCAACCGAACAGCAACATGATCAGGCACTGAAGAAGTTTCTCGACGAGCGCCCTGAACTGCGCGTCGAACTCGACAACCTCAACCCTCTGCTGGCCCAGGCCAAGGGCGAGACCGCCGCACAGTACCGCGAAGAGCGGCTGCACGAAGCCTTCGAAGCCGAGGCCGAGCACCTGGGTTTGTTTGCCTGGGAGTTGACGCTGCAATTGACCGCAGCGACTGAAGCGGACTATCAGGCGCAGCGCCTGGAAGTTCACCGCGAAGTGGCCGAGATGGCGGGCATGGACTGGTTGGAGTATTGCGAGTTATATGGGTTGGCCCACTAACCCATCACACAAGGATGCCCGCACCGATGTTGCCATCGTCCTCCAGTAACCGAGCCAGCGACGGCCATCTGCACGCTCGCAAATGGCGTGGTCGCATCGGCCTGTCGCTGGTCGCCAGCCTCTCGGTGCTCGCCGGCATGACCGATGCCATTGGCTTCATGGCCAGTGGCGATTTCGTCTCGTTCATGAGCGGCAACACCACCCGCCTCGCCGTGGCCATCAGTGACGGCGATGTGGGCCTGACCTTGCGCCTGGTGATCCTGGTGGCCACCTTCGTCGTCGGCAATGCCCTGGGAATTGTTGTCAGTCGCCTCGGCGGCCGCCGGGCGCTGCCGTTGTTGCTGTGCATCGCCATGCTGCTGTGCGGCGCGGCGGCCTGGCCTTATGCAGATCAGCTGCCCGCCCTGCTGGCGGCGATCATCGCCATGGGCATGCTCAATGCAGCCGTGGAAGAGGTCAATGGCCTGCCGGTCGGGCTCACCTACGTGACTGGCGCCCTCTCGCGGTTTGGTCGTGGATTGGGCCGATGGATGCTGGGCGAACGGCGCAACGGCTGGCGGGTGCAGTTGATCCCGTGGACCGGGATGTTCGCCGGTGCGGTGCTGGGGGCGCTGCTGGAGCATCATCTGGGGCTCAAGGCGCTGTTTGTCAGCGGGCTGCTGGCGGGGGTGATCGGGGTGCTGTCGCTGAGGATTCCACGGCGTTGGCAATTGGGGTATATGCCGCGGTAGATCCAAATGTCGTTGTTGAGGCGCCGGCCGCTTTCGCGGTGCAAGTAGAATCGTCGCACCGCCGCTCCCACAGGGTATTGGTGGTGTGCGCAGTATTTGTGGATGGCCGACACCTCTGTGGGAGCAAGGCTTGCCCGCGATGGCGTCTGCACAGCGCCTCGGCCTCTGCAGAAACCTACTTCGCCGCACAGCCGATAAAGCTTTATCATGCTCGCAGTTCCGCTGATCGAGTCCGTCATGAAGTTCGCCATCGCGCTGTTTTCCGCCGCCCATGCGCCCTCCTCGCGCCGCGCCCTGTTGTTCGCCCAGGCCGCGCTGGCCGGGGGGCATGAGATTGTCCGGCTGTTTTTCTACCAGGACGGCGTCTATAACGCATCGACCAGTGTAGTGACTGCTCAGGATGAGCTGGACCTGCCCCGGCAATGGCGCGAATTCGTCGCCGACCATCAACTCGACGGCGTGGTGTGCATCGCCGCCGCCCTGCGCCGCGGTGTGTTGAATGAGGAAGAAGCCAGTCGTTACCAGCGTTCGGTCGCGGTCGGTGCACCGTGGGAGCTGTCCGGCCTTGGCCAGCTGCACGACGCGGTCCAGAACGCCGACCGCCTGATCTGTTTCGGGGGCGCGTAAAATGGCCAAATCCTTGTTGATCATCAGCCGCCAGTCGCCCTGGTCCGGGCCGAGCGCACGGGAGGCGCTGGACATCGTGCTCGCCGGTGGCGCCTTCGACCTGCCCATCGGCCTGCTGTTTCTCGATGACGGAGTGTTCCAGCTCGCCACCGGACAGGACGCCAGGGCCCTGCAGCAGAAAGACCTCAGTGCCAATCTGCAAGCGCTGCCGATGTTCGGTGTCGAAGAGTTGTTCGTCTGTGCCGACAGTGCCTGCGCCCGGGGCCTGAGCAATTTTGCGCTGGAAGAGGCCCAGGGGCTGGCCGCCCACGAAGTCACTGCACTTATTGACCGTTACGATCAGGTGATTACCCTCTGATGTCGACCTTGCACGTATTGTCTCATTCCCCCTTCGGCGATGACCGCCTGACCAGTTGCCTGCGCATCATCGGTACTGACGATGGGCTACTGCTCTGTGGCGATGCGGTCCATGCCTTGCAACCGGGCACTGCCCCCTTCAACGCACTAAGCACTCGCGCCCTGAAACTGTTCGTGCTGGCCGAAGACGCCCAGGCCCGGGCGGTGAACGTTCCGGACTGCGCCGCCAGCATCGACTACCCGGCCTTCGTTGAACTGTCTGTCCATTACGACAAGGTCAACAGCTGGTTATGAATGCGCTGACAGTCGGCGCCCGCGCCATCGAACTGGACAAGGACGGTTTCCTGGTTGAACTCAGCGACTGGTCCGCCGAAGTGGCCAGCGCCCTGGCCGCCGCCGAAGACATCGAGCTGGGCCCCGAACATTGGGAGATCCTCGAACTGTTGCGCAGCTTCTATGCCGAGTTCCAGTTGTCACCGGCTACGCGACCGCTGATCAAGTACACCGCATTGAAGCTCGGCCCGGAAAAAGGCAACAGCCTGCACCTCAACCGACTGTTCAAAGGCACCCCTGCCAAACTCGCCGCAAAACTGGCGGGCCTGCCCAAACCGACGAATTGCTTATGACCGACTACCCAGCGCTGACCCTCGAAACCCCCGCTGAACACCCGTTCGCCCAGTTCGTGCGAATTCTCGGCAAGGGCAAGCGTGGTGCCCGCGACCTGACCCGGGTCGAAGCACGGGTCGCCATGGGCATGGTGCTCGACGATCAGGTCGAGGACACCCAGCTGGGCGCATTTCTGATGCTGTTGCGCCACAAGGAAGAAAGCGCCGAGGAAATGGCCGGCTTTACCGAAGCCTTGCGTGAGCGTTTGCAGGCGCCAGCGTTGAATGTTGACCTGGACTGGCCGACCTACGCCGGCAAAAAGCGCCACCTGCCGTGGTACCTGCTGGCGGCCAAGTGCCTGGCGCAGAACGGCGTGCGAATTTTCATGCATGGTGGCGGCGCGCACACGGCCGGCCGGCTGTACAGCGAGCAGTTGCTGCAACACTTGCAGATCCCGCTGTGCCGCACTTGGCAGCAGGTCGGTGCCGCGCTGGAGGATGGCGGCCTGGCGTTCATGCCGCTGGTGGACTGGGCGCCGCAACTTCAGCGCATGATCGACTTGCGCAACACACTGGGCCTGCGTTCGCCGATCCATTCCCTGACCCGCATTCTCAACCCGCTGGGCGCGCGCTGCGGCCTGCAAAGCATCTTCCATCCCGGTTACCAGGCGGTGCACCGCGATGCCAGCGGCCTGCTCGGCGACACCGCGATCGTGGTCAAGGGCGATGGTGGCGAAATCGAGATCAACCCGGACGCCGACAGCCACCTCTATGGCACTACCGGCGGTGTCAGCTGGGATGAGGAATGGCCACAGATGTCCAGCCAGCGGCACGTCAAACCGTCTGCACTGGACCCTGAACACTTGAAGGCGGTGTGGCGCGGCGACGTGGTCGACAGCTACCCGCAAATGGCCCTGATCTCGACCATGGCCTTGGCCTTGCGCGGCCTCGGCCAACCCCGGGAGCAGGCGTTCGAAACGGCCCGGCAGTATTGGGAAGCCCGGGACAGATCGATTTAACCGATCATAACCGCCCAACCTTTGCGCTTTTTGTTCGAACCTATCGGAATAGACTCCTCTCCAATGCTTATTGGTTGAGGAGTCTTGAACATGGGTTTGTTAGTTGAAGGTCGCTGGCATGACCAGTGGTACGAAAGCAGCAAAGACGGCGCATTCCAGCGCGAGCAGGCCCAGCGCCGCAACTGGGTGACCGCCGACGGCCAACCCGGCCCCAGCGGTGTCGGTGGCTTTGCCGCCGAGGCCGGGCGCTATCATCTGTACGTTTCCCTTGCCTGTCCCTGGGCCCATCGCACGTTGATCCTGCGCAAACTCAAAGGCCTCGAAGGGCTCATCGACGTGTCGGTGGTCAGTTGGCTGATGTTGGAAAACGGCTGGACCTTCGACGAGAATCTCGGCTCCACCGGTGACAAGCTCGATCACTTTGATTTCATGCACCAGCGTTACACCGCCGATACCGCCAACTACACCGGTCGCGTCACGGTGCCGGTCCTCTGGGACAAGCAGCAGCAACGGATCGTCAGCAACGAATCGGCGGAAATTATTCGCATGTTCAACAGTGCGTTCGATGACCTGACCGGCAACGACCTGGACTTCTACCCAGCGGCGCTGCGCAGTGAGATCGATGGGCTGAACGAGCGAATTTATCCGGCAGTGAACAATGGCGTGTATCGCGCGGGCTTTGCCACGTCGCAGCAGGCCTACGAACAGGCATTCGACGAAGTGTTTGCGGAGCTGGACCGGCTGGAAGCGCTATTGGGCGCCAATCGCTACCTGGTGGGTGAGTACCTGACCGAGGCTGATGTTCGGCTGTTTACTACGTTGATTCGGTTCGATGCGGTGTACCACGGGCATTTCAAGTGCAACCTGCGACGGATCGCCGATTACCCGAACCTGTCGAACTGGTTGCGGGAGATGTATCAGTGGCCGGGGATTGCCGAGACGGTGGATTTCACCCACATCAAGCATCACTACTACGGCAGCCACAAGACCATCAACCCGACTGGGGTTGTGCCCAAGGGGCCGCAGCAGGATTTTACTGGCGGGCATGATCGGGCGCGGTTGAGTGGGAAAGGGGTTTGGCAGCAGCATTAAGATCAAAAGATCGCAGCCTTCGGCAGCTCCTACAGGGGATCGCATCATCCTGTAGGAGCTGCCGAAGGCTGCGATCTTTTCCCCCCTGACTCCGCAATTGTAGATTCAGACCTGCGCCTGAGCCCCTTCAAACCACGCCAGTTTCTCGCGAAGTTGCACCACTTCCCCAACAATCACCAGGGTCGGGGCATGCACTTCATGCTCCGCCACCAGCCGTGGAAGATCGGCCAGGGTCCCGGTGAACACCCGTTGATTGACCGTGGTGCCCTGCTGGATCAACGCCGCCGGGGTATCTGACGCGCGGCCATGCCTGATCAGTTCTTCGCAGATGATCGGCAAGCCCACCAGCCCCATATAAAACACCAGCGTCTGCGCCGGCGCGACGAGGTCGGCCCACGGCAGGTCGGTGGAGCCATCCTTGAGGTGACCGGTGACAAAGCGTACGGACTGCGCGTAATCGCGGTGCGTCAGCGGGATGCCCGCATAAGCGGCGCAGCCACTGGCGGCAGTGATGCCGGGCACCACCTGGAACGGGATGCCATGGGCTGCCAGTTCCTCGATCTCTTCACCGCCACGGCCGAAGATGAACGGATCACCGCCCTTCAACCGCACCACGCGCTTGCCCTGTTTGGCCAGATCCACCAACTGCTGGTTGATCTGATCCTGGGGCACCGCATGATCGGCCCGACGCTTGCCAACATAGATCCGCTCGGCATCGCGACGGCACAAGTCGAGAATCGCCGGCGCCACCAGGCGGTCATACAGCACCACGTCGGCTTGCTGCATCAGGCGCAGTGCACGAAACGTCAGCAGGTCCGGATCACCCGGGCCTGCGCCCACCAGATACACCTCGCCGGTCGCCACCGTGGCTTCACCGTCGATTTTCGCCTGCAGCAGGCGCTCGGCCTCGCTGCCCTGCCCGGCCAGTTGCCGATCGGCGATGGGGCCCTGGAACACGTCTTCCCAGAACGCCCGGCGCTGCTGCACATCCGGGAACAGCCCTTTGACCTGGCTGCGAAAACGCGCCGCCAGACCGGCCAACTGACCGTAAGTGGAGGGAATCCAGGTTTCCAGTTTGGCGCGGATCAAGCGCGCCAGCACCGGTGCATCACCGCCGCTGGAGACCGCGATGATCAACGGCGAACGGTCGACGATCGCCGGGAAGATCACGCTGCACAGCGCCGGTGCATCCACCACGTTGACCGGCACACAGCGCCGATGGGCATCGGCGGAGACTTGTGCGTTCAACGGTTCGTCGTCGGTGGCGGCAATGATCAGCCCGCAACCGTGCAAATCCGACTCGACGTAACCGCGCAGCACGCACTCGCCACCGCTGCCAGCCACGAGCTCACGCAATTGCGATTCGATTTCAGGTGCAACCACTCGCAGCAGGGCACCGGCTTCGGCCAGCAGGCGGGATTTGCGCAAGGCAATCTCCCCCCCACCGACGACCAACACACGACTGCCGCGAAGGTTGTGAAACAGCGGCAGATAGTCCATTTAGCCGATGACCTCGAGGCCACCCATGTACGGCTTCAGCACCTGCGGCACGCGGATCGAACCGTCGGCCTGCTGGTAGTTTTCGAGCACGGCAACCAGGGTACGACCGACCGCCAGGCCAGAACCGTTGAGGGTGTGAACCAGCTCAGGCTTGCCGGTTTCCGGGTTGCGGAAACGCGCCTGCATGCGCCGGGCCTGGAAATCGCCACAGTTGGAGCACGACGAAATCTCGCGGTACTTGTCCTGGCTCGGAATCCACACTTCCAGGTCGTAGGTCTTGACCGCGCTGAAACCCATGTCGCCCGTGCACAGCGCCAGGGTGCGGTAAGGCAGCTCCAGCAGTTGCAGGACTTTCTCGGCGTTGGCGGTCAGGCCTTCCAGGGCTTGCATGGAAGTCGATGGCTCGACGATCTGGACCATCTCGACCTTGTCGAACTGGTGCTGGCGGATCATGCCACGGGTGTCACGACCCGACGCGCCAGCTTCACTGCGGAAGCATGGCGTGTGGGCGACGAACTTGATGGGCAGCAGTTTCGAGTCGACGATTTCGCCGGCTACGATGTTGGTCAGCGACACTTCGGCCGTCGGGATCAGGTACAGATCGGCTTCGCCTTCGCGAGCGATCTTGAACAGGTCTTCCTCGAACTTCGGCAACTGGCCGGTGCCTTGCAGCGCAGGCGCCTGGACCAGGTAAGGCGTGTACGCCTCTTCATAGCCATGCTCGCTGGTGTGCAGGTTGATCATGAATTGCGCCAGGGCTCGGTGCAGACGAGCGATCGGCCCGCGCAACAGGGCAAAGCGTGCACCGGACAGCTTGGCGGCGGTTTCGAAATCCAGCCAGCCGAATTTTTCGCCCAGGGCCACGTGATCCTGAACCGGGAAATCGAAAGCGGTCGGCGTACCCCAGCGGCGCACTTCGACGTTGTCGTCTTCATCCTTGCCGACCGGCACGGACTCGTGCGGCAGGTTCGGAATACCAAGCAGGATCGAGTCCAGCTCGGTCTGAATGGCGTCCAGCTCGACTTTGCCGGCGCCCAGTTCGTTGCCCATGCGCTCGACGTCCGCCATCAGCGGCGCGATGTCTTCGCCGCGCTGCTTGGCCTGACCGATGGACTTGGAACGCGCATTACGTTCAGCCTGCAGTGCTTCGGTGCGGGTCTGGACGGTCTTGCGCTGTTCTTCCAGCGCTTCGATGCGCGCAACATCCAGAGTGTAGCCACGGGATGCCAGGCGGTCCGCTACGTCCTGAAGGTTGCTACGTAACAGTTTGGAATCGAGCATGTCGGTCTCTCGTTATCAAAGTTTGGTCAGGGACAGGCCGGCCCAGGTGGCGAGCAGCCCGCCGAATACGCTGATGGCTGCATAGCCCAAGGCTAGCAGGACTTGCCCGCTTTCCAGCAGGCGCACCGTATCCAGTGAAAAAGATGAAAAAGTCGTCAGCCCCCCAAGGAAGCCAACCATCAACCCGGCGCGCACCTCTATCGGCACTTCCGGGCGTATCAGAAACAGGCCGTACAACACGCCGATCAGCAGACAGCCCACGATATTAACGGCCAGCGTAGCGGTATAGAAGTGCCGCGGCCAATTTGCGTTGACCCAATTGCCGGTGGCGAAGCGTAACAGCGTGCCGGCGACGCCGCCGATCGAAACGGCGATAACCAGTGGAATCACTATTTTCTCCGCTGCCTGGGGCTCAGACGATCAAGTTGGGCAAGGTGGTTGAGCTTCTCGCCGATCTTCAACTCCAGGCCCCGAGGCACGGGTTGATAGAACGGTTGCGGCTCGAGTTCTTCAGGAAAATAATCTTCGCCGGCCGCGTAAGCGTCCGGCTCATCGTGGGCATAACGGTACTCGTCGCCATAGCCCAGTTGTTTCATCAGCTTGGTGGGTGCGTTGCGCAAGTGCAGCGGCACTTCGAGGGAGCCATGTTCGGTAGCACTGCGCATGGCGGCCTTGAAGCCCATGTACACCGCATTGCTCTTCGGCGCGCAGGCCAGGTAGGTGATGGCCTGCGCCACGGCCAGCTCGCCTTCCGGGCTGCCCAGGCGCTCCTGCACTTCCCACGCCGCCAGGCACAGGCTCAGGGCGCGGGGGTCGGCGTTGCCAATATCTTCGCTGGCCATGCGCACCACACGCCGGGCCAGGTAAAGGGGGTCACAACCGCCGTCGATCATTCGCGCGAACCAGTACAGCGCACCATCGGGATTGGAGCCGCGCACCGACTTATGCAGCGCGGAGATCTGGTCGTAAAACGCTTCGCCACCCTTGTCGAAGCGCCGACGGGTATCGCCGAGCAGGCTCTGCAGCAGGTCGACGCCAATTTCGCTGTGGTCTTCGGCGAGGTCCGAGGCGTTTTCCAGCAGATTGAGCAGGCGCCGGCCATCGCCATCGGCGGCGTTCAGCAGCATCTGGAAGCCTTCATCGCTGAGGGTCAGCTGCCGTTTGCCCAGGCCGCGCTCTTCGGTCAGGGCGCGCTGCACCAGCTTGCGCAGGGCCGCTTCGTCGAGGCTTTTGAGCACGTAGACGCGGGCACGGGACAGCAAGGCGTTGTTGAGTTCGAACGAGGGGTTTTCGGTGGTCGCGCCGATGAAAATCAGGGTGCCGTCTTCAACGTAGGGCAGGAACGCATCCTGCTGGGACTTGTTGAAGCGGTGCACTTCATCGACGAACAAAATGGTGCGTTTACCGTACTGCCCGGCCTGCTGCTTGGCGATTTCCACCGCCTGGCGGATTTCCTTCACCCCGGCCAGTACCGCCGACACCGTTTCGAAATGCGCGTCCGAGACTTCAGCCAGGAGTCGCGCCAGGGTGGTCTTGCCCACACCCGGCGGGCCCCAGAAGATCATCGAATGCAGCGCACCCTGCTCGAGGGCTTCGCGCAGGGGCTTGCCGCGAGCCAGCAGGTGTTCCTGGCCGACGTACTCATCCAGATTGGCCGCACGCAGGCGGGCGGCCAGGGGTTGAGCTATCGGGGCGCTGCTGAACAGGTCCATCACTGCTTATGAAACCTCACTGGGTCCTGATGCCGATCACTCTATTATTTGAACGCTGCGATCCCTGTGGGAGCGGGCTTGCCCGCGATGACGACATTACATTCAAGATCATGGTTTTCTGACCCGACGCCATCGCGGGCAAGCCCGCTCCCACAGGTTCTGCGTCTTACTCTTGAATGACGTCCGCGCCCTTCGGAATGTCGAACTTGAACCTGGACGCCGGGATCGGCTCGTTGGCCTTCACCCCGGTGAACAGGATATTGGTGCGCTGGCCGACGCTGTCGATCAGTTGCATGTCATTGACCAGGCCATTGCGGAACGACAGGCGCAGGCTGTCGAACAGGGTGTCCTTGGTTTTTGGCTTCAGGGTGAAGTCGATCACACCACCGGCTTCCTTGGCGCTGATGTCGAAGCTCTGGCTGATCTTGGACACGTCACCGGACAGCAGCAGCGCCGGAGTCTGGGTCAGGCGCTGGTCGAGGTTCTTGATGGTGACCTGCTCCAGGTCCGGGTCCCACAGCGAGACCTTCTTGCCATCGGACACCATCAACTGTTCCTGCGGCGCATCCGTGTGCCAGTAGAACAAGCCCGGGCGTTGCAGCGACATCTGCCCTGCGGTTTCCTGCAATTGGGTGCCACCGCCATCCAGGGTCAGCTGGGAGAAGCGTGCGCTCAGGGTCTGGGATTTTTCCAGGAGTTGGGTCAGGCGCGCCACGTCCTTGTCATCGGCGTGGGCCGAAAGCGTGGTCAAAGCCAGTACCGGCAGCAACAGCATGCGGATAAGACGCATGGGAGTCCTCTTGATATTCGTGGGAGTGCGGGCGGCGCGCGGGGCGCCGCCCTTTCAAAATCAGATCAGTCGCGAACCGGGCCAGGTGCCAGGACTTCGCGGGAACCGTTGGTGTTCATGGACGTCACGACCCCGGCCATTTCCATGGCTTCGATCATGCGCGCGGCGCGGTTGTAGCCGATCTTCAGCTTGCGCTGGACCGCAGAAATGGACGCGCGACGGCTTTCCAGCACGAATTGCACTGCTTCGTCGTACAGCGCATCGGTTTCGGCATCGTCATCACCGCCACCACCGCCGTTTTCAAAACCGCTACCTGCCTCTTCGACACCGGCGAGGATCTCATCGTTGTATTCCGGTGCACCCCGCAGTTTCCAGGCTTCTACCACCCGGTGAACTTCGTCATCGGATACGAACGCACCGTGGACCCGGATCGGCAGGCTGGTGCCGGGCGGCATGTACAACATGTCACCGTGGCCCAGCAGTTGCTCGGCGCCACCCTGGTCGATGATGGTCCGCGAGTCGATCTTGCTCGACACCTGGAACGCCATCCGCGTCGGAATGTTGGCCTTGATCAGACCGGTGATGACATCAACCGAAGGCCGCTGGGTCGCGAGGATCAGGTGGATGCCGGCAGCACGGGCTTTCTGGGCGATACGGGCGATCAGTTCTTCAACCTTCTTGCCGACGATCATCATCATGTCGGCAAATTCGTCGACCACCACGACGATGGTCGGCAGCTTGGTCAACAGCGGCGCTTCATCGTGAATGTTTTCGCGCTTGTACAGCGGATCGGTCAACGGCTCGCCCGCGTCCTGGGCTTCCTTGACCTTGGCGTTGAAGCCCGACAGGTTACGCACGCCCATCTTCGCCATCAGCTTGTAACGACGCTCCATCTCCGCCACGCTCCAGCGCAGGGCGTTGGCGGCGTCTTTCATATCGGTCACCACCGGGCACAGCAGGTGCGGAATGCCTTCGTAGATCGACAATTCCAGCATCTTCGGGTCGATCATGATCAGCTTGGCGTCTTCCGGGCCGGACTTGAACAGGATCGACAGGATCATCGCGTTCACGCCCACGGACTTACCCGAACCGGTGGTACCGGCCACCAGCAAGTGCGGCATTTTCGCCAGGTCGGTGATGACCGGCTTGCCACCGATGTCGTGGCCCAGGGCCAGGGTCACCGGCGACTTGAAGTTGTCGTATTCCGGGGTCGAGAGCACTTCGGAGAAGCGCACGATCTGGCGGTCCTCGTTCGGAATCTCGATACCCACAGTGGTCTTGCCCGGAATCACTTCCACGACCCGGACGCTGGTGACCGCCAGGGAGCGGGCAAGGTCCTTCGCCAGGTTGGAGATGCGGCTGACCTTGACGCCGGCTGCCGGCTGGATTTCGTAGCGGGTAATGACCGGTCCCGGGTGAATGGAATCCACCGACACTTCAACGCCGAATTCCTTGAGCTTGATTTCCAGCAGGTGGCCAACCGCAGCCAGGGATTCGGGCGAGTAATTGAGCTGTTTCTTTTCCGCCGGGTCGAGGATCGAGATGGGCGGCAGGGTGCCTTCCACGGCGCTGTCGACGAACAACGGCGCCTGTTTCTCTTTTTCCACTCGCTTGCTGGGTGCAGCAGGCTTCGGTGGCGCAGGGGCGATAACCGGCGGCACCTGCTTCTCGCGGTCCGACATGTGCTTGCTCAAGGCCTGCTCGCGCTCGATCAGGCGTTCCTTGACCTTGGCCTGCTCGCGCTTGTCGGTAACGGTTGGCGCCACCACGTCGTGCACGCGGTCATCGACTTCACGCAATTGCGCGACCAGTTGCTTGCGCTCCACCCGAGCGGCCCACCAGCGATTGGCAGCGCCTTGGAACAGTTCGAACAGGTCGAGGGTAATCTTGCCGGTGACGTCCATTACCTTGAACCACGACAGGTCGGTGAACACCGTCAGGCCGAACAGGAACAGGGCGATGAACAGCAAGGTGCTGCCCTGGATATTCAGCGCGTTGCGGGCCAGGTCGCCAAGGCTCTCGCCCAGCGCGCCACCCGCGCCCGCCGGCAGACCGGTGGCCGCGTGGAAGTGGATATGGGCCAGGGCCGCACCCGACAGCACCAGGAACACCAGGCCGATCAGGCGCCAGGAGAACAGCCAGCCGCTCCATTCCCAAGGCTGGTGGCGTTGGCGGAAGATCTGGTAGGCCTTGACCGCCAGCAGCAGCGGGAAGATGTAGGCGAAGTAACCCAGCACCATGAACAGGATATCGGCACTGTAGGAGCCGGCAGGACCGCCGAAATTCTGTACGTCGTCGATCTTGCTGTTGTGGCTCCAGCCCGGATCGTCCTTGCCATAGGTGAGCAAGGCCATCATCAGGAACAGGCACAAGGCGCCGATGGCGATCAATGCACCTTCCTTGAGTCGGTAGTGCAATTGTTGCCGCCAGAGCGGAACGACGACTGTTTTTGGTGCTGCGGTGGATTTCTTCAAAACGCTACTTTTCCTGCGCCTGTGGCGCGTCCATCTGTTGAATGACTATAAAACTGCCCAATCCGGGCAGGCAAAAAAATTGACAGGCGCAACCGGAACTACTTTTTACCACTGCATCGCGCATTTTATAAACACGGCGCAAGCTCAATAATCTGTAACAGCCCCGCATTGTACGGGTTTGTACGGCCGATGCCATGCTGGCAACTTCAGTTTCAAGCATAGCCAAAGGCGTGCGACCTGCAGTCCAATTTGAGCATGCATTGTCTTTCGTGACAAAGGCTTATGAGGGATTCATCTACGACCACATTCACAACGCCAAGTTGCAGTGCCGGGCCTTTGTTGCAGGAGTGGTTACAAGACGGCACAACCGCAAAAAAATACATCGACGACATTTTCACCGTTTGACGGCAAACTTGATCACGGGCCAACCGGCTCGATACCGCCCTCCCCTTCTGCAAGCCTGGATGCCATGCTGACCTGGTTACAACGCAACTCACTGACCTTCCCGCCGCTGGAACGAGCGATGCGCGATCCCAACGGCCTTCTGGCTGCGGGGGGCGACTTGTCGGCCGACCGCCTGATCCAGGCCTATCGCCATGGGTGTTTCCCGTGGTTCTCCGAAGGCCAGCCGATTCTCTGGTGGTCACCCGACCCTCGCACGGTGTTGTTTCCCGACGAATTGCATGTCTCGCGCAGCCTGGGCAAATTGCTCCGGCAACAGCGCTATGAAGTGACCTTCGACCAGGATTTCGCTGCAGTCATCCAGGCTTGCGCGGCCCCGCGTGATTATGCCGACGGCACCTGGATCACCGCCGCGATGCAGGACGCCTACCTTGAACTGCACACGCGTGGCTTCGCCCACTCGGTGGAGGTGTGGGACCAGGGTGAGCTGGTGGGCGGCCTCTATGGCTTGGCGATGGGGCAGCTGTTTTTCGGCGAGTCGATGTTCAGCCGCGCCGACAATGCCTCCAAATATGGCTTTGCCACACTGGTGCGACATCTGAAAGACTCAGGGTTCATACTGATCGACTGCCAGATGCCGACCGACCATTTGCACAGCCTCGGCGCCCGGGCGATTCCCCGTAGCGAATTCGCCCGCTACCTGGCCCTGCACCTGGATCAACCCAGCCGCGCCAGCTGGGTTTGCTGAGCGACTTTCGCGCGCTTGGCTTACACTTATTTAAAGTTTATCCCCGAGGGTTGATCATGACCGAGTTGGCGCGTTTGAAGTTCTATGCCACTCAACCCCACTCTTGCAGTTATCTGCCCGAAGAGCAGGCCACCACCCTGTTCCTCGACCCTAGCCAGCCCATGGATGTGCATGTCTACGCAGATCTGTCTGAAATGGGTTTTCGTCGCAGTGGTGATCACCTGTACCGGCCGCATTGCCAGAACTGCAATGCCTGCGTGCCCGCGCGTATCCCCGTCGCGCAGTTCGCACCCAATCGCCAGCAGAAACGCATTTTCAGGCGCAACCTCGATCTGCAGGTGCGCCCGGCCAAACCACAGTTCAGCGAAGAATACTTCGACCTGTACCAGCGCTACATCGAACAGCGGCATGCCGATGGCGACATGTACCCGCCCAGCCGCGATCAGTTTTCCACCTTCCTGGTGCGCGACCTGCCATTTTCGCGCTTCTATGAATTCCGCCGCGACGGCCGTCTGCTGGCTGTGGCCGTGACGGACTTGCTGCCCAATGGCCTCTCGGCGGTCTATACCTTCTACGAACCCGCCGAAGAACGCCGCAGCCTGGGCCGGTACGCAATCCTGTGGCAAATCGCCGAGGCACAGCGCCTGGGGCTGGACGCGGTGTACCTGGGTTACTGGATCAAGAACTGCAAAAAGATGAGTTACAAGACGCAATATCGACCCATCGAACTGCTGATCAACCAGCGCTGGGTTCTTCTAAGTTAGAGCAATCCTTAAACCCCTTGGCGTAAACACCATTTTTCGGGCACAATGCACGCCGCTTTTGCCTGGCGCAGTTGCACCGGGCCATTCATTGGACACCGAGGGCTTTACTGCATGTCGAAAGAAGACAGCTTCGAAATGGAAGGCACTGTCGTCGACACCCTGCCCAACACCATGTTTCGTGTGGAGTTGGAAAATGGGCACGTCGTAACCGCGCATATTTCCGGCAAGATGCGCAAGAACTACATCCGTATTCTTACCGGTGACAAAGTGCGCGTCGAGCTGACGCCCTATGACTTGAGCAAAGGGCGCATTACTTACCGCGCCCGCTAATCAGGTCAATACAAGACGCCCGGCTGATGCCGGGCGTTTTTGTTTGTCTGCAATTCGACGAACATCCCCGTAGGAGCTGCCGCAGGCTGGGATCTTTTGATCCTGGATTTTTTAAGATCAAAAGATCGCAGCCTGCGGCAGCTCCTACAGGGGATTCGCGCGCAGACAGCAAAAAGGCGCCAGTAGGCGCCTTTTTGTTTTGCTACTAAACGTCAGGCCATTTCTGCCGTGGTTTCGAACTCGAAGGTCAGCTCGCCGTCCTTCAAATCGATGTGGACCACGCCACCATGGTCGGCCAGTTCGCCAAACAGGATCTCTTCCGCCAGCGGACGCTTGATCTTGTCCTGGATCAGGCGTGCCATTGGTCGAGCGCCCATTGCCGAGTCGTAGCCACCTGCCGCCAGCCAGCTGCGTGCGGCGTCGGTCACTTCCAGCTGCACGCGCTTGTCTTCCAGCTGCGCCTGAAGCTCGGTAAGGAACTTGTCCACCACACTCTTGATGACCTCATGACTGAGGCGACCAAACTGGATGATAGTGTCCAGGCGGTTGCGGAACTCTGGCGTGAAGCTCTTCTTGATCACTTCCATCGCATCGGACGAGTGGTCCTGATGAGTGAAACCGATCGAAGCGCGCGCTGCGGTTTCGGCACCGGCGTTGGTCGTCATGATGACGATCACGTTACGGAAGTCCGCCTTGCGCCCGTTGTTATCGGTGAGCGTACCGTGGTCCATCACCTGCAACAGCAGGTTGAAGACTTCCGGATGCGCCTTCTCGATCTCATCGAGCAACAGCACGCAGTGTGGCTGCTTGGTGATGGCTTCGGTCAGCAGGCCGCCCTGATCGAACCCGACATAGCCTGGAGGTGCACCGATCAGACGCGATACGGTGTGGCGCTCCATGTACTCGGACATGTCGAAGCGAACCAGTTCGATACCCAGCGCCTTGGCCAGCTGCCGCGCCGCTTCGGTTTTACCTACACCGGTCGGGCCTGCGAACAGGAACGAACCGACTGGCTTGTCAGGCGACTTGAGGCCGGCGCGGGACAGCTTGATCGCAGTCGACAGCGAGTCGATTGCAGCGTCCTGGCCAAACACCGTCAGCTTGAGGTCACGCTCAAGGTTACGCAGCAGCTCTTTGTCCGAGCTGGTGACGTGCTTTGGCGGAATCCGCGCGATCTTCGCCACGATGTCCTCGACCTGAGGCACTTCGATGCGTTTCACGCGCTTCTCGACCGGCTGCAGGCGCTGGTAGGCACCCGCCTCGTCAATCACGTCGATGGCCTTGTCCGGCATGTGCCGGTCATTGATGTAGCGCGATGCCAGTTCGGCAGCCGCACGCAGGGCCTCATCGCTGTACTCGATGCTGTGGTGCGCTTCGAAACGCCCCTTCAAGCCGCGCAAAATACCGATGGTGTCTTCCACCGAAGGCTCCGACACATCGACTTTCTGAAAGCGCCGGGCCAAAGCACGGTCCTTCTCGAAGATCCCGCGGAACTCCTGGAACGTGGTCGAACCGATGCAGCGGATATCACCGGAAGACAGCAGCGGCTTGAGCAGGTTCGAGGCATCCATGACGCCACCGGACGCGGCACCCGCACCAATGATGGTGTGGATTTCGTCGATGAACAGGATCGCCTGCGGACGTTTTTTCAGCTCATTAAGCAACGCCTTGAAGCGCTTCTCGAAATCACCGCGATATTTGGTCCCGGCCAGCAGTGCGCCCAGATCAAGCGAATACACCACGCTGTTGGCCAGCAGATCAGGCACCTGGTTATCGACAATACGCTTGGCCAGGCCTTCGGCAATCGCGGTTTTACCCACGCCTGCCTCGCCCACCAGCAGCGGATTGTTCTTGCGACGACGCGCCAGGATCTGCGCGACACGCTCGACTTCCATTTCGCGGCCTACCAGCGGGTCAATACGACCCTGGCGTGCCAGCTCGTTGAGGTTGCTGGCATAAGCATCCAGGGGATTGCCAGAAGAAGAAGACTCGCCGCCCTCGTCGTCCTGCATATCTTGCTCACCTTCAGAGTGATCGCCATGCCCGGGCACCTTGGAGATGCCGTGGGCGATGTAGTTGACGACATCGATGCGCGCAACGCTCTGCTGTTTCAGCAGGAACACCGCCTGACTCTCTTGCTCACTGAAGATGGCGACCAGCACGTTGGCACCGGTCACTTCGCGTTTGCCCGAGCTCTGTACGTGAAACACGGCGCGCTGCAGCACACGCTGGAAGCCCAGGGTTGGCTGGGTCTCACGATCCTCGTCATGCACGGGGATCAGTGGCGTGGTGGAGTCAATGAACTCCTGCAGGTCATGTTTGAGTTTGTCGAGGTTGGCGCCGCACGCACGCAATACGGTGGCGGCAGCCTCATTATCCAATAGGGCCAGCAGGAGGTGTTCGACGGTCATGAATTCATGACGTTTCGAACGAGCCTCCTTGAAGGCAAGATTGAGGGTGACTTCGAGCTCGCGGTTTAACATAGCTTCACCTCATACCCAAGTGGTCGGCGATTAACCGTCCTTCTCGATTTCACAGAGTAGCGGATGCTGGCTTTCCCTGGCGTACTGGTTGACCTGCATGGCCTTGGTCTCGGCGATGTCGCGGGTAAACACTCCACATACTGCCCGTCCTTCTGTATGGACGGCCAACATGACCTTGGTCGCCAGCTCCCGATTCAGGTTAAAAAACACCTCGAGCACTTCGACGACGAAATCCATCGGTGTGTAGTCATCATTGAACAAAACCACCTTGTACATCGGTGGCGCCTGTAAAGCAGGCTTTGCCTCCTGAACAGCAATGCCTGCGGAATCGTCGTCGTGGGTCCCCGGACTGTCTTGCTGGAGAACCGGATGATCCTGATTGAATGTTAGTCGAATCTGGCTGATTGCATGCATGGAAAGAAAGGTTCGTCAGTTGTGCGAATACAGTGGTGGGGGCGGCTATGGACGATTTCAACTGCGACTGCCCGGTCACCTTGACTATCGGCAAAACGGTGTTACAACCAATAGAGCCCACAGTGGGTAAAAAAGGTCCGCGGAGTCAATCTTATTTATGAGATTCGACTGCGGATTATCTGGATGATACTCCAGTGATGGAGTCAGTTGCAGAGGGATATGGGTATGTCAGGTGTCAAGGTCAGTGGCAAGGTGAAATGGTTCAACAACGCCAAGGGATACGGCTTCATCAATGAAGACGGCAAGAGCGAAGACCTGTTCGCCCACTATTCGGCCATCCAGATGGAGGGGTACAAGACCCTGAAGGCCGGCCAGGCTGTGGTGTTCGAGATTATCCAGGGCCCCAAGGGCCTGCACGCCGTGAGCATCGGCGCGCCTGAGGATAGCGCGAAAGTTGTCGCAGCGAGCGAGCAACAAACCGTTATTGCATGATTTTTGCACCCACCCTTCTGTTATAAAAAAACCGCCCAACTCATGATTTGAGCGGGGCGGTTTTTCGTTACGAGTTGCTTCTTACATGTGCGAAATCAGCGCATCGCCGAACGCCGAGGACGACAACAGCGTGGCGCCGTCCATCAGACGCTCGAAGTCATAGGTCACGGTCTTGGCGGAAATCGCGCCATTGGTGCCCTTGATGATCAAGTCGGCCGCTTCGGTCCAGCCCATGTGGCGCAGCATCATCTCTGCAGACAGGATCAGCGAACCCGGGTTGACCTGGTCCTTGCCGGCGTATTTCGGCGCAGTACCGTGGGTGGCTTCGAACATGGCAATGGTGTCGGACAGGTTGGCACCCGGCGCGATACCGATGCCGCCCACTTCGGCCGCCAGGGCGTCGGAGAGGTAGTCACCGTTCAGGTTCAGGGTCGCAATCACATCGTATTCGGCCGGGCGCAGCAGGATCTGCTGGAGCATGGCGTCGGCGATGGCATCCTTGACGATGACGTTCTTGCCGGTTTTCGGGTTCTTGAACTGCATCCATGGGCCGCCGTCGAGCAGGGTCGCGCCGAACTCTTCAGCCGCCACTTCGTAAGCCCATTCCTTGAAGGCACCTTCGGTGAACTTCATGATGTTGCCTTTGTGCACGATGGTCAGCGAGTCGCGATCGTTGTCGACCACGTACTGCAGCGCCTTGCGCGCCAGGCGCTTGGTGCCCTGCAGCGAGACTGGCTTGATGCCGATACCGCAGTTTTCGTCGAAACGGATCTTGGTGACACCCATTTCCTCTTTCAGGAACTTGATGACCTTGGTCGCTTCCGGCGAACCGGCTTTCCACTCGATACCGGCGTAGATGTCCTCGGAGTTCTCGCGGAAGATCGTCATGTCGACGTCGCCTGGCTTCTTGACGGGGCTAGGCACGCCTTCGAACCAGCGCACCGGGCGCAGGCACACATAAAGGTCCAGCTGCTGGCGCAGGGCCACGTTCAGCGAACGAATGCCGCCGCCGACCGGCGTGGTCAGGGGGCCCTTGATGGAAACCACGTAATCCTTGACTGCGTCCAGGGTTTCCTGAGGTAGCCAGGTGTCCTGATCGTAAACCTGAGTCGCTTTCTCCCCGGCGTAGACTTCCATCCAGGAAATTTTGCGATCGCCGCCGTAAGCCTTCTTAACAGCAGCATCGACAACCTTGATCATGACCGGGCTGATATCAACGCCGATACCATCGCCTTCGATGAAGGGGATGATCGGGTTGTTAGGAACATTGAGAGAATGGTCCGCGTTGACGGTGATTTTGTCGCCGACTGCCGGAACCTGAATCTTCTTGTATCCCATGCTGAACTCCATTGTTTGGATTGAACATCTGGCTTGGTTCGAGCGTACCCCAGTTAATTCAGCGCGCAAACCCCATGTTCCACCCATCTGCCGCAAACCTGTGCGGCTGGGGTTCTACAAGCCTGAATGCAAAGGGAAAAGCGCCAAACTCAAGCACGGTGCAAGACTCTACGCCCCCCACCCCCCTGCGACCTTTAGACCAATGGACGACACACGTTGTGTATGAACCATCGGCAGATTGCCAGCTACCTATGTATAATGCCGCCCGCTGACCACAGAGTCACGACGGCCGACCCCTCTATTGCGAGAGCTTCGGCCCGAAAAAGCAGGACCGCTACAGCAGTCCACCCGCTTGCCGCTCGACTGATGCACCCAACATCACCGCGCACAAACCTCGACATTCGGCTCATGGACGACTTTGAACGAACGCGCTTACCCGGCGCCCCTCGAGTTTCTGCGCACGCTTTAGCAAAGAAGAGAGAGTTAATCCGAATATGCCCACCCGCTCGAAGATCATCTATACCTTCACCGACGAAGCTCCCGCCCTCGCCACCTATTCACTGTTGCCTATCGTAGAGGCTTTCACTGCCTCCGCTGATATCGCCGTGGAAACCCGCGATATCTCTCTTGCAGGGCGCATTCTGGCCAGCTTCCCCGAGCAATTGGGTGACAAAGCCGTAGCCGACCACCTCGCCGAACTGGGCGACCTGGCCGTTACGCCTGAAGCCAACATCATCAAGCTGCCGAACATCAGTGCTTCCGTTCCGCAACTGCAAGCCGCGATCAAAGAGCTGCAAGCCCAGGGCTTCGCACTGCCGGACTACCCGGAAACCGTGACCAGCGACGCCGACAAGCTCGCCAAGTCGCGTTACGACAAGATCAAGGGCAGCGCCGTGAACCCGGTTCTGCGCGAAGGCAACTCCGATCGTCGTGCACCGCTGTCAGTCAAGAACTACGCGCGCAAGCACCCGCACAAAATGGGCGCCTGGGCTGCGGACTCCAAGTCCCACGTAGCCCACATGAGCACCGGTGATTTCTACGGCAGCGAAAAAGCTGCCCTGATCGACGCCGCTGACGCCGTCAAAATCGAATTGATCGCTCAAGACGGCACCACCACCGTCCTGAAGGAAAAAACCACCGTACAAGCCGGTGAGATCCTCGATTGCGCGGTCATGAGCAAGAACGCCCTGCGCAGCTTCATTGCTGCCGAGATCGAAGACGCCAAAGCCAAAGGCGTGCTGCTGTCGGTTCACCTCAAAGCCACCATGATGAAGGTCTCCGACCCGATCATGTTCGGCCAGATCGTTGCCGAGTTCTATAAAGACGCACTGGCCAAGCACGCCGACGTGTTGGCACAGATCGGCTTCAACCTGAACAACGGCATCGGTGACCTGTACGCTCGCATCAAGGCTTTGCCTAGCGATCAGCAAGCTGCGATCGAAGCGGACATTCAGGCGATCTACGCCGTTCGTCCGTCGCTGGCGATGGTCAACTCCGACAAAGGCATCACCAACCTGCACGTGCCGAGCGACGTCATCGTCGACGCCTCGATGCCGGCGATGATCCGTGACTCCGGCAAGATGTGGGGCACTGATGGCCAGTTGCACGACACCAAGGCAGTGATTCCGGATCGTTGCTACGCGACCATCTACCAGGCCGTCATCGAAGACTGCAAGGTAAACGGCGCCTTCGATCCGACCACCATGGGCAGCGTGCCAAACGTGGGCCTGATGGCGAAAAAAGCCGAAGAGTACGGCTCGCACGACAAGACTTTCCAGGTCAAGGCCAGCGGCGTGGTTCGCGTTACAGACAGCAAAGGCAGCCTGCTGCTGGAGCAAGCGGTTGAAGCCGGCGACATCTTCCGCATGTGCCAGACCAAAGACGCGCCGATCCAGGACTGGGTCAAACTGGCCGTCAACCGTGCCCGCGCCAGCAGCACGCCAGCGATCTTCTGGCTGGACCCGATGCGCGCCCACGATGGCGTGGTGATCGAGAAAGTTCAGGCTTACCTGAAGGATCACGACACGTCCGGCCTGGACATCCAGATCATGGCGCCAGTCGACGCCATGAAGTTCACCCTGGAGCGTACCCGTGCAGGCAAGGACACCATCTCGGTGACCGGTAACGTACTGCGCGACTACCTGACCGACCTGTTCCCGATCATGGAACTGGGCACCAGCGCCAAGATGCTGTCGATCGTACCGCTGATGAATGGCGGCGGCCTGTTCGAAACCGGCGCTGGCGGTTCGGCACCGAAGCACGTTCAGCAGTTGCTGGAAGAGAACTTCCTGCGCTGGGATTCCCTGGGCGAGTTCCTGGCCCTGGCCGCTTCCCTGGAGCATTTGGGTGTTACTTACAACAACCCGAAAGCCCTGGTGCTGGCCAAGACCCTGGATCAGGCCACTGGCCAGTTCCTCGACAACAACAAGTCGCCATCGCGCAAAGTCGGCAACATCGACAACCGCGGCAGCCACTTCTACCTGGCGCTGTACTGGGCACAAGCCCTGGCGGCCCAGACTGAAGATGCAGCACTGCAGGCGCAATTCGGCCAGCTGGCCAAGACCCTGACCGAGAACGAGGCAACCATCGTTGCCGAGCTCAACGCCGTACAGGGCCAGCCAGTGGACATCGGTGGTTACTACCACGCTGATGCCGAGCTGATCAGCAAGGCCATGCGCCCGAGCAACACCTTCAACGCGGCGATTGCTGCGCTGGTGTAAGGTTGTAAGGATGCAAAGAAGCCCCGGCCTTGTGCCGGGGTTTTTGTTTGCACCATAGATCAAAAGATCGCAGCCTTCGGCAGCTCCTACGCCGATCCGTGTAGGAGCTGCCGAAGGCTGCGATCTTTTGATTGGCATGATCAAGCCGAAAACCACCAGAGGACAAAGCATGGACTGGAAACCCCACATCACCGTCGCCACCATCGTCGAAGACAACGGTCGTTTCCTCATGGTCGAAGAACTCAAAGGCGGACGAGCGGTACTCAACCAGCCCGCCGGTCACCTCGACCCGAATGAAACCCTGACCGAAGCTGCCATCCGTGAAACCCTCGAGGAAACCGGCTGGGACGTCGAACCCACGGGGGTATTGGGCATTTATCTGTACACCGCCCCGAGCAACGGCGTGACCTACCAGCGAGTCTGCTTCATCGCCAAGCCGCTGAAACACCACCCCGAGTATCAACTGGACGACGGCATCATCGGCGCCAAGTGGTTGACCCGCGAGGAATTAATCGGACAGCGCGACAACTGGCGCAGCGAACTGATCATCCGCTGCATCGACGACTATCTGGGCGGTCAGCGCTTCGACCTGGAATTGATCCGTCCTTCTCTTTAGCCTTGTGGCCTTGGGCCTGCTAGAATCGCGTCCTTTTTCAAGACACTCATTGAATCCCTATGCGTGATCCAGCCCCTTCTGACATACAAAAGAAGCGCGTCATTGTCGGCATGTCCGGCGGCGTGGACTCTTCCGTTTCCGCTCTCCTGCTGATCGAGCAGGGTTACGAGGTGGAAGGCCTGTTCATGAAGAACTGGGAAGAAGACGATGGAACGGAATACTGCACCGCGATGGACGACCTCGCAGACGCCCAGGCTGTGTGCGACAAGATTGGCATCAAGCTGCACACCGCCAACTTCGCCGCCGAGTACTGGGACAACGTGTTCGAGCACTTCCTGGCCGAATACAAGGCCGGACGCACGCCGAACCCGGACATCCTGTGCAACCGCGAGATCAAATTCAAAGCCTTCCTCGACTACGCGATGATGCTCGGCGCCGACCTGATTGCCACCGGTCACTACGTGCGCCGCCGCGACATCGATGGACGCACCGAGCTGCTCAAGGGCCTGGACCCGAACAAGGACCAGAGTTACTTCCTGCACGCCGTGGGCGGAGAACAGATCGCCAAGACCCTGTTCCCGGTGGGCGAGCTGGAAAAACCCGAAGTGCGCGCAATCGCCGAGAAGCACGACCTGGCCACCGCGAAGAAAAAAGACTCCACCGGGATCTGCTTTATCGGCGAGCGCCGCTTCAGCGACTTCCTCAAGCAGTACCTGCCGGCACAACCCGGCGAGATCAAGACCACCGAAGGTGAAGTCATCGGGCGCCACCACGGCTTGATGTACCACACCATCGGCCAACGCCAGGGCCTGGGCATCGGCGGCCTCAAGGACGCCGGTGACGAGCCGTGGTACGTGCTGATCAAGGACCTGGAGCATAACGAGCTGATCGTCGGCCAGGGCAATGACCATCCATACCTGTTCTCCCGCGCCCTGCTCGCCTCGGACATCTATTGGGTCAACCCCATCGACCTCAGCGAGCCACTCAAGTTGACCGCCAAGGTGCGTTACCGCCAGGGCGACCAGCCGTGCACGCTGGAAAAAACCGCTACCGGCTATCGCGCCACCTTCGATGACCCGCAACGGGCGGTCACCCCGGGCCAGTCCGTGGTGTTCTACGACGGTGAGATCTGCCTGGGTGGCGGCGTGATCGAAATAGCCGAGCCCTGGACGAGCAAGAACGCGAGCAAGGGCCAAGTCCAATGAGCCCGACCCAGGAGCAACTGACAGCGCTGGGTGGGGTATTCCTCGCCGCGGTCCTGGTGGACAAGATCGCCAAGACCGGCCAGACCACCGAAGCGGGCCTGACCTGCATGCTGGGCAGCCTGCTGATTCGTGATCCCAAGGACACGCTGGAAGTGTACGGCGGAGACGACATCAACCTTCGCGAGGGCTATCGCGCCCTGATCGGCGCCCTGGAACGCGATCCCAGCACACTGCAGCGCGAACCGCTGCGCTACGCGCTGGCCATGCTCGGCCTGGAGCGTCAGCTGGCCAAGCGCGAAGACTTGATGGACGTGATTGGCAAGCGCCTGCCGCAGATCCAGTCCCAGGTCGAGCACTTCGGCCCGGCCCACGAAAACGTGATCGCCGCCTGTGGCGCGTTGTACCAGGACACCTTGAGCACCTTGCGCCAGCGCATTCAGGTGCACGGCGACATGCGCAACCTGCAGCAGCCAAGCAACGCTTCGAAGATCCGTGCCCTGCTGCTGGCCGGAATTCGTTCGGCGCGCCTGTGGCGCCAGTTGGGCGGTCATCGCTGGCAGCTGGTGATCAGCCGGCGCAAATTGCTCAAAGAGCTTTACCCGCTGATGCGCAGTAGCTGAACAGCGCTCGCAACACCGATTTTGATCTGTAACGCGTAATACGCCGGTCAGTTGGCAACGGACCGGCGGATTTTTTCATGTATGATACGCGCCCCATTTCGTTGCCCGACTGTCCGAGAACACCCCATGCAGCTTTCTTCGCTCACTGCGGTTTCCCCTGTTGACGGCCGCTACGCCGGCAAAACCCAGGCCCTGCGCCCTATTTTCAGCGAATACGGCCTGATCCGTGCTCGCGTCCTGGTCGAAGTGCGCTGGCTCCAGCGCCTGGCCGCTCACTCTGCCATCAGCGAAGTACCGGCGTTCTCCGCCGAAGCCAACGCTGTCTTGAACACCCTGGCGGAAAACTTCTCTCTGGAGCACGCCGAGCGCGTCAAAGAGATCGAGCGCACCACCAACCACGACGTCAAGGCCATCGAATACCTGCTCAAAGAGCAAGCGGCCAAGCTGCCTGAACTGGCGGCCGTCAGCGAATTCATCCACTTTGCCTGCACCAGCGAGGACATCAACAACCTGTCCCACGCCCTGATGCTGCGCGAAGGCCGTGATGACGTGATGCTGCCGCTGATGCGCCAGACCGCCGACGCCATCCGCGAACTGGCGATCCGTTTCGCTGACGTGCCAATGCTGTCGCGCACCCACGGTCAACCGGCCTCGCCGACCACTCTGGGCAAAGAGCTGGCGAACGTGGTTTACCGCCTGGAGCGCCAGATCGCCCAGGTCGCTGCCGTGCCATTGCTGGGGAAGATCAACGGCGCCGTGGGCAACTACAACGCCCACCTGTCGGCCTACCCCGAGATCGACTGGGAAGAAAACGCCCGCGCCTTCATCGAAGACGAGCTGGGCCTGGGTTTCAACCCGTACACCACGCAGATCGAACCGCACGACTACATCGCCGAGCTGTTCGACGCGATCGCGCGCTTCAATACCATCCTGATCGACTTCGACCGTGACATCTGGGGCTACATCTCCCTGGGTTACTTCAAGCAGCGCACCATCGCGGGCGAAATCGGTTCATCGACCATGCCGCACAAGGTCAACCCGATCGACTTCGAAAACTCCGAAGGCAACCTGGGTATCGCCAACGCACTGTTCCAGCACCTGGCGAGCAAGCTGCCGATCTCCCGCTGGCAGCGCGACCTGACCGACTCCACCGTGCTGCGCAACCTCGGTGTCGGCTTCGCCCACAGCGTCATCGCGTACGAAGCCAGCCTCAAAGGCATCAGCAAACTGGAGCTCAACGCCCAGAAGATCGCTGCCGACCTGGACGCTTGCTGGGAAGTATTGGCCGAGCCGATTCAGACCGTCATGCGTCGCTACAACATCGAAAACCCGTACGAAAAGTTGAAAGAATTGACCCGCGGCAAGGGCATCAGCCCCGAAGCGCTGCAAACTTTCATCGATGGCCTGGACATGCCGGCCGCCGCCAAGGCCGAGCTGAAACTGCTTACCCCGGCGAACTACATCGGCAACGCTGTAGAGCAAGCCAGGCGCATCTGATCGACCGCTGCACCCGTTTAAAACGCCCGGCAGCGCCGGGCGTTTTTATTCCCGTCTGAAAAGTACTTTTTTTCAATAGGTTACACATGAATCCTGATATTCCTCTTCAACTCCTGGGCGGCATCACGGCGCGCGAGTTCATGCGCGACTACTGGCAGAAAAAACCGCTGCTGATCCGTCAGGCGATTCCAGATTTCGAAAGCCCGATCGACGCCGACGAACTGGCCGGCCTGGCGCTGGAGGAAGAAGTTGAGTCGCGCCTGGTGATCGAAAACGGCGAGCGCCCTTGGGAATTGCGCCGCGGCCCATTCGCCGAAGACGAATTCAGCAAACTGCCGGAACAGGACTGGACCCTGCTGGTTCAAGCCGTTGACCAGTTTGTCCCGGAAGTCGCTGAACTGCTGGAAAACTTCCGCTTTCTGCCAAGCTGGCGCGTCGATGACGTGATGATCAGCTTCGCCGCACCAGGCGGCAGCGTCGGTCCGCACTTCGACAACTACGACGTGTTCCTGCTGCAAGGCCATGGCAAGCGCAACTGGAAAATCGGCCAGATGTGCGACTCTGAAAGCCCGCTGCTGCAGCACGCCGACTTGCGCATCCTGGCTGAATTCGAAGCCACCGATGAATGGGTCCTGGAACCGGGCGACATGCTTTACCTGCCGCCGCGCCTGGCCCACTGCGGCGTGGCCGTCGACGATTGCCTCACCTACTCGGTCGGCTTTCGCGCGCCAAGCGCCGCTGAAGTGCTGACCCACTTCACCGACTTCCTCAGCCAGTTCCTGTCGGACGAAGAGCGCTACACCGACGCCGATGCCCAGCCAGTCGCCGATCCGCACCAGATCCAGCACGACGCCCTCGGCCGCCTTAAAGGCCTGCTGGCCGAACACATGAGCGACGAGCGCCTGTTGCTGACCTGGTTTGGCCAGTTCATGACCGAGCCGCGCTACCCGGAGCTGGTGGTCGGCCCGGAAGAGATCGAAGAAGACGACCTGCTTGCCAGCCTGGAACAGGGCGCCGTACTGATTCGCAACCCGAGCGCGCGCCTGGCCTGGTCCGAAGTCGATGACGACCTGCTGCTGTTCGCCAGCGGCCAGAGCCGTTATCTGCCGGGCAAGCTGCGCGAGCTGTTGAAGCTGATCTGCGCCGCCGATGCGCTGCACATCGATAACCTCGGCGAATGGCTGGGCGATGACGACGGTCGCGGCCTCCTGTGCGAGCTGATCAAGCAAGGAAGCCTGGGGTTTGCCGATGAATAAAATTCACGTAAGTGTCGCAGACTGGCAGAAGGACAACGCCGAGATCCGGCGCATTCGTGAGACGGTGTTCATCGCCGAGCAATCCGTACCGCCCGAGCTGGAATGGGATGCGGATGACGCGACAGCGGTGCATTTCCTGGCCTTCGAGGGTGACTTTCCGATTGGCACTGCGCGCCTCCTGCCTGACGGTCACGTCGGCCGGGTGTCGGTGCTCAAGGACTGGCGCGGCTTGAAGGTCGGTGATGCGCTGATGCAGGCGGTGATCGGCGAGGCCGAGGAACGTGGACTGAAGCGGCAGATGCTCAGCGCGCAGGTGCAGGCCACGGCATTCTATGAGCGCCTGGGTTTCAGCCTGGTCAGTGAGGAGTTCCTGGAAGCCGGGATTCCGCATGTGGACATGGTGCGGCATTCCTGAAGATCAAAAGATCGCAGCCTTCGGCAGCTCCTAAAGAGTTGTGCGAACATCCGTAGGAGCTGCCGAAGGCTGCGATCTTTTCTGAAGCAACACCACAAAACGCCCCGCCATCCTCGGATGCCGGGGCGTTTTGCTGTCTGCGATTCAACTTGCTCCTATCGAGGCCGACAAACTGGCAATATCAATCAAAGGCAGGATCAAAAGATCGCAGCCTTCGGCAGCTCCTACGGGCTTTGTTTATTTGGCGGAGATAACGGACATGTCCCTACGCACCCTGCTCACCACGCTGCTGCTGAGCTGCAGTTTTTCGCTCAGCGCAGCCACCGAGATTGTGCCGCTGAACTACCACACCAGCGCCGACATGCTGCCGATGGCACAAGACTTCATCGGCAAGGACGGCCAGGTGAGCGCCTATGGCAACCAGCTGATTGTCAACGCCGATCAACGCAAGATCGACGAACTTAAGGCACTGATCAGCCAGCTGGATACCGCGCCGAAGCGCCTGCTGATCACCGTCGACACCAGCGAAAACAACTCCCAGGCTGACCAGGGCTACTCGGTAAACGGCGCCAGGCCGAGCCAGACTCGCATCATCAACCGCAGCACCGACAGCCGTGATGGTGGCATCCAGCAGATCCAGGCCAGCGAAGGTGCGCCTGCGCTGATCCAGGTCGGCCAAAGCGTGCCGCTGACCAGCAGTCAAAGCGACTCCTACGGCGATTTGCGCAGCCAGACCGAATACCGCAACGTCACCCAGGGTTTCTACGTCACCGCCAGCGTCACCGGTGATATCGTTCACCTGGATATCAGCACCAACCGTGACCGCATGAGCCAGGAACGTCCCGATGTAGTGAATGTGCAAAGCACCGACACAACTGTCACGGGGCGCCTGGGCGAGTGGATCACCCTGGCCGGGGTGAATCGCCAGACCCAGGCCGACAAACAGGGCCTGACCCGCAGCTACTCGACTCAAGGCCGGGACGACATGACCCTGCGGGTCAAAGTCGATACTTTGGACTAAATCACCGAAAACTGACTGATTAGTCGTATTAGACCAAAGATGTAGTGCTTGAAAAAAAGCACTACAAAACGTTTGACGATCGAAAAAAGCAAAGGCATGATGGCCTCGCTCCCGCTAATCAGGGGCCCTGGCAAGGGCCTTCGAAGCGATGTTCGCACCTACCCCGCGAACCGCTTCGTGTCTGTACCGCCCACAAGGTGTGTTTGACGAGGTTGCCGACTGGAACGAAGTTGTCCCGAGGGACGGAAGCGTAATTAGGTAACCCGGCTCCACACTGAAGTCTGCACCAGGGCCCACGATGCCCGAATGCGTTCGCCAGTTCGCCCTTACCTGCTCACTTCCCCTCGAGCCCATCGTTCATCCCGTCGCCAATCCCGCCGAATCCGACTTGACCACCTAAGCTTCTGGTCTGCGAGCGCACGTATTTTCCACCGCAGAACAACTTTCCGTAAAAGACGCGACGAGGTTTATCTCCATGGCACTGACACGCGAACAGCAAATTGCAGCCCTCGAAAAAGACTGGGCTGAAAACCCACGCTGGAAAGGTGTGACACGCGCCTACTCCGCTGCTGACGTCGTCCGCCTGCGTGGCTCGGTTCAACCTGAGCACACCTTTGCAAGACTCGGCGCCGAGAAGCTGTGGAACCTGGTGACCCAGGGTGCCAAGCCGTCCTTCCGCCCCGAGAAAGATTTCGTCAACTGCATGGGCGCCTTGACCGGCGGCCAGGCTGTGCAACAAGTCAAGGCCGGTATCCAGGCGATCTACCTGTCCGGCTGGCAAGTGGCTGCGGACAATAACTCCGCCGAATCGATGTACCCTGACCAGTCGCTGTACCCGGTGGACTCGGTTCCAACCGTGGTCAAGCGCATCAACAACTCGTTCCGTCGTGCTGACCAGATTCAGTGGAAAGCCGGCAAAGGTCCGGGCGACGAAGGCTACATCGACTACTTCGCGCCAATCGTAGCTGACGCCGAAGCCGGTTTCGGTGGCGTACTGAACGCTTACGAGCTGATGAAGAGCATGATCGAAGCAGGCGCCGCCGGCGTTCACTTCGAAGACCAGCTGGCTTCCGTGAAAAAATGCGGCCACATGGGCGGCAAGGTACTGGTGCCTACCCAGGAAGCCGTACAGAAGCTGACCGCTGCTCGTCTGGCTGCTGACGTGGCCGGTACACCGACCATCATCCTGGCCCGTACCGATGCGAACGCCGCTGACCTGCTGACTTCCGACTGCGACCCGTACGACCAGCCATTCGTGACTGGCGAACGTACCCAGGAAGGCTTCTACAAAGTGCGCGCCGGCCTCGACCAGGCCATCGCTCGTGGCCTGGCTTACGCGCCGTACGCCGACCTGATCTGGTGCGAAACCGCCAAGCCGGACCTGGACGAGGCTCGCCGCTTCGCCGAAGCGATCAAAAAGGAATACCCGGACCAACTGCTGTCGTACAACTGCTCGCCTTCCTTCAACTGGAAGAAAAACCTGGACGACGCGACCATCGCCAAGTTCCAGCGTGAACTGTCCGCCATGGGTTACAAGCACCAGTTCATCACCCTGGCCGGCATTCACAACATGTGGCACAGCATGTTCAACCTGGCGCACGACTACGCCCGCAACGACATGACTGCCTACGTGAAACTGCAAGAGCAAGAGTTCGCTGACGCCGCCAAGGGTTACACCTTTGTGGCTCACCAGCAGGAAGTGGGCACCGGCTACTTCGACGACATGACCACCGTAATCCAGGGTGGTTCGTCTTCGGTTACCGCGCTGACCGGCTCGACCGAAGAAGAACAGTTCCACTGATCTGCTTCGCCTGAAATAACAGCCGCTGCGGGCCGAATGGAAAGCTAACCGCAGCGCTGCACCTCTGACGCCCCGACTTGCTCGGGGCGTTTTTTTGCCCGTAATTCAACAAACCATGGCAGCGTTGCGCACACAAATACAGACGCGCACGGCTGCGCCAGAGCCAGACTTAGTAATCGATTTCCCGGAGCAGCGTCTTGGCTTTGTGATTATTGTTACGTACCGAGAAGACCCGCAATTTTTTCTGTTCGGGAAGGCTTTCAACAATCAGGTAAGTTTCGTATGACGCCGAACCGCTGAGGAACACCGGAGTATCGCCGAAGTAATTAGCATTATCGTAAATACCGTGGTCCTCATGGAAGTGACCCGCAAAGACAGCGGCCACCTTATGTTTTTTCATCATCGCCCTGAACGCTTCGGCGTCGGCGGCGCTAAAGTTCTTCCAACCATTAGGCTTATGGGTAACGAGGATATTGACCTTGCCCCAGTTGCTGGCGAACGCCATCTTGTTATCGATAAAATTCCAGGATGAGTTAATGTTAAATTGTTTCTTATTAACATGTGACACCCCCGTCTCAAATTTGGTTGCATAGACTGGATAATTATTGGCCTGTACTACGTGTAAATTATTATGCCACTCTGAATGGGCAAAACTGCCAGCGTAGCTTTCCCTGAACTTTCCGGCGCCAGTACTGGACCTATAATCAATATTGCCTCTCGCTATTAAATCTTTTGTCATTCTCAGGTAAGTCAGAACACTGTCTCTGGCACACCCATTATTAGCACAGTCGTTAACATTGTTTTCATAGTCGTGATTACCCAACCCCAAATAGACCTTGTTATTGAAGTACTCTTTAAATCTTTTCTTCATAAAGCTTAGCTGGTCCCCATGACCGAAAGCTGTGATATCACCATTGACATATACTGGAATATCGAGTGCGGGATGACTGCTCCTGAACGAGTTAACGTCACGATACTGTGCATGGATATACGCTGCTGAAAGCTCCTTTTCGTTACCCTTCTCGTCTTCCTTTTTATCGGTCCAAGGATACTGCGGGTCCGAGGTCATCACTATGTAAGAAGGTGTGCCTGCATAGGTCCAGTTAGCGTTGGATTTTTTGTCCGTCGGATAAACGCGATAACCATCCTCCGGAAGGCCGTCAATCTTCGAGATGAAATAAGAACTGTCACCTTCGGAATATTGATGTATCGCACCGACATAGGTCTGTTCGAGCCAGTCTTTGGGCTCAGCGTAGGTACCGGCACGGGTCCCTCTGAACTCATACTGAACATTGCTGAAAGGGCCTGTCGGAAAGTACAACTCGCCCGTAGTGCCTATATGATTCGACGAAAAGTATAAATTACCGCCATTGATAACTCTCTTATGAATGGCCCCAATGTAGGTCATCTCATCTAGTTCCTTGGGGTCAGCATAGGTGCCGGCATGAACCCCTTTGAACTGCCAGTAATCGTTACTGTAGGGCCCCGTCGGGAAAAACCAATTATGATCACTCGCATTGCCATCGAATTTCGCCGCGAAGAAAAAGTTTTTCCCCTCATATGTGTATTTGTGAATGGCGCCGATCGTTGTGGCTTCTTCCCATAATTTAGGATGCTCATAAGTGCCAGAAGCGGCGATGGCGCTCAGGGCCGTCGCTGCAGAAGGCGGCACGAGCTCGGCAGTGGACGGTGCCAAGGCAGAGCTTTCGTTCGCCGACACGTTCATGACGCCGAACGTCAACTGACTGGCAATCAACAAGGAAAGGGTAGTTCGCTGCAAGGTGATAAGCACTGGACGTCTTCGTTGGATTGAAAAAACCCAGAATGCCGCTGCAGTAAAAGCAAAAACATACGAATAGTACGAGATTTCCTACAACCCCCCACACCACAAGACTGTTATCGCCTGATAAGTACACGCGCCACCGGCACCCCACGGAAGGGCTTTCCCTCGCTCTCATCGAAGCCAGAAGGAGGATCAGGCAACAAAAAAAGAGCAGCACCATGAAGAGGTCAATGGACCCGCCCAAAATGGCACCTTGAACACAGAAACCGCTCATGGAAATCGTATAACCGCCGGAAAACAATAGTGATTATCATTTACAAGCTGTTGAATTCATTGCATCACCTGTAAAACATAATTGATTGAAAGTCGCCTAATGCCCGCGACGCATGGGCTGCGAGGCCTTTAAGGCACGCTATGTCCTTATTCCTATCAATAATTTCGCTATCTGAATTTTACTTGCACCGTGTTGTGCCATAAAATCAGCGGGATTGATTGCTGCGACATATCGTCACTGCGTTGTTTCTTTTTCAAGCTCAGAGACCTTTGCTCTCTGTTAAGGATTTCCAGCATGCCCGAAGCGACAGGACTCATGGCCCACAACTGGGGCTTTGCCATTTTCCTTCTGGGCGTTGTCGGCCTCTGCGCCTTCATGCTCGGCGTCTCCAGCCTCCTTGGGTCAAAAGCCTGGGGCCGCAGCAAAAACGAACCGTTCGAGTCGGGCATGCTACCTACAGGTGGCGCCCGCTTGCGGCTCTCAGCCAAATTCTATCTGGTCGCGATGCTCTTCGTGATCTTCGATATCGAAGCCCTCTTTCTCTTTGCCTGGTCTGTGTCCGTCCGCGAAAGCGGCTGGACCGGATTCGTCGAAGCTCTCGTTTTCATAGCAATTCTGTTGGCAGGTCTTGTCTACCTGTTCCGAGTGGGCGCCCTTGACTGGGCTCCGGAAGCGCGGCGCAAGCGGCAGGCGAAGCTGAAACAATGAGGCTTTGGCAATGCAATACAATCTCACCAGGATCGACCCCGATGCTCCTAACGAGCAGTATCCGATTGGCGAGCGGGAAACCGTTTCCGATCCGTTAGAAGATCAAGTTCACAAAAACATCTTCATGGGCAAGCTCGAAGACGTGCTTAACGGCACGATCAACTGGGGGCGCAAGAACTCCCTGTGGCCGTATAACTTCGGTCTTTCGTGCTGCTACGTGGAAATGACCACCGCCTTCACGGCGCCCCACGACATCGCGCGCTTTGGCGCCGAGGTTATCCGGGCATCGCCGCGCCAGGCGGATTTCATGGTTATCGCCGGTACCTGCTTCATCAAGATGGCGCCGATCATTCAGCGTCTCTACGAGCAAATGCTCGAACCTAAATGGGTTATCTCCATGGGTTCGTGCGCCAACTCCGGTGGCATGTACGACATCTACTCCGTCGTTCAAGGGGTGGACAAGTTCCTGCCCGTGGACGTCTACGTGCCTGGCTGCCCGCCCCGTCCTGAAGCGTTTCTGCAAGGCTTGATGCTGTTGCAGGAATCGATTGGACAGGAGCGTCGTCCGCTTTCCTGGGTCGTTGGCGATCAAGGCGTGTACCGCGCCGAGATGCCTTCGCAAAAGGAACAGCGCCGCGAACAGCGAATCGCAGTCACCAACCTGCGCAGCCCCGACGAAGTCTGATCCAGATCTGCTTCTTTTATAGAACGAGACACTGGCTTCATTCTTTACGTTGACCGAAAGCGATAAATAACCATGACTACAGGCAGTGCTCTGTACATCCCGCCTTACAAGGCAGACGACCAGGATGTGGTCGTCGAACTGAACAACCGTTTTGGCCCCGAGGCGTTCACCGCCCAGCCGACCCGCACCGGCATGCCGGTGCTTTGGGTTGCCCGCGCCAAACTTGTCGAAGTCCTCAGCTTCCTGCGCAACCTGCCCAAGCCGTACGTCATGCTCTATGACCTGCACGGCGTGGACGAGCGTCTGCGCACCAAGCGTCAAGGGCTGCCAAGCGGCGTCGACTTCACCGTGTTCTATCACCTGATGTCGATCGAACGTAACAGTGACGTGATGATCAAGGTGGCCTTGTCCGAGAGCGACCTCAGCGTACCGACCGTCACCGGCATCTGGCCGAACGCCAACTGGTACGAGCGCGAAGTCTGGGACATGTTCGGCATCGACTTCCCCGGCCACCCGCACCTGACCCGCATCATGATGCCGCCGACCTGGGAAGGTCACCCGCTGCGCAAGGACTTCCCGGCGCGCGCCACCGAGTTCGACCCGTTCACCCTGACCCTGGCCAAGCAACAGCTTGAGGAAGAAGCTGCGCGCTTCAAGCCTGAAGACTGGGGCATGAAGCGTTCAGGTGCGAACGAGGACTACATGTTCCTCAACCTCGGCCCGAACCACCCTTCTGCTCACGGTGCCTTCCGCATCATCCTGCAGCTGGACGGTGAAGAGATCGTCGACTGCGTGCCGGACGTCGGTTACCACCACCGTGGTGCCGAGAAGATGGCCGAGCGTCAGTCCTGGCACAGCTTCATCCCCTACACCGACCGTATCGACTACCTCGGCGGCGTGATGAACAACCTGCCGTACGTGCTCTCGGTCGAGAAGCTGGCCGGCATCAAGGTGCCCGAGAAGGTCGACGTCATCCGCATCATGATGGCCGAGTTCTTCCGTATCACCAGCCACCTGCTGTTCCTGGGCACGTACATCCAGGACGTCGGCGCCATGACCCCGGTGTTCTTCACGTTCACCGACCGTCAGAAGGCGTACACGGTGATCGAAGCCATTACCGGTTTCCGTCTGCACCCGGCCTGGTACCGCATCGGTGGTGTCGCTCACGACCTGCCACGCGGCTGGGAAAAACTGGTGAAAGACTTCGTCGAATGGATGCCAAAGCGTCTGGACGAATACCAGAAAGCCGCGCTGGACAACAGCATCCTCAAAGGCCGGACCATCGGCGTCGCAGCCTACAACACCAAGGAAGCCTTTGAATGGGGCGTCACCGGTGCAGGCCTGCGTTCGACCGGTTGCGACTTCGACCTGCGTAAAGCACGTCCGTACTCCGGCTACGAGAACTTCGAATTCGAAGTGCCGCTGGCCGCCAATGGCGATGCCTACGACCGTTGCATCGTGCGCGTCGAAGAAATGCGCCAGAGCATCAAGATCATCGAGCAGTGCATGCGCAACATGCCGGAAGGCCCGTACAAGGCGGATCACCCGCTGACCACGCCGCCACCGAAAGAGCGCACCCTGCAGCACATCGAGACCCTGATCACGCACTTCCTGCAGGTTTCGTGGGGCCCGGTCATGCCGGCCAACGAATCCTTCCAGATGATCGAAGCGACCAAGGGCATCAACAGTTATTACCTGACGAGCGATGGCGGCACCATGAGCTACCGCACCCGGATTCGCACCCCAAGCTTCCCGCACTTGCAACAGATCCCTTCGGTGATCAAAGGCGAGATGGTCGCGGACTTGATTGCGTACCTGGGTAGTATCGATTTCGTTATGGCCGACGTGGACCGCTAAGCATGAACAGCACGCTTATCCAGACAGACCGTTTCGCCCTGAGCGAAACCGAGCGCTCGGCCATCGAGCACGAGCTGCATCACTACGAAGACCCGCGCGCGGCGTCGATCGAAGCCCTGAAGATCGTCCAGAAGGAACGTGGCTGGGTGCCCGATGGCGCCCTGTACGCCATTGGCGAAATCCTCGGCATCCCGGCCAGCGACGTAGAAGGCGTGGCGACGTTCTATAGCCAGATCTTCCGTCAGCCGGTGGGCCGCCACATCATTCGCGTCTGCGACAGCATGGTCTGCTACATCGGCGGCCATGAGTCTGTGGTCAGCGAAATCCAGAGCAAGCTCGGCATCGGCCTGGGTCAGACCACCGCCGACGGTCGTTTCACCCTGCTGCCGGTCTGCTGCCTCGGCAACTGCGACAAGGCTCCGGCGTTGATGATCGACGACGACACTTTCGGTGATGTGCAGCCAGCAGGCGTTGCCAAATTGCTCGAGGGCTACGTATGACCCTGACTTCCTTTGGTCCTGCCAACCGCATCAAGCGGTCGGCCGAGACTCACCCGCTGACCTGGCGCCTGCGTGACGACGGCGAAGCCGTCTGGCTCGACGAGTACCAGGCCAAGAACGGTTATGCCGCTGCGCGCAAGGCCTTCGCCGACATGGCCCAGGACGACATCGTCCAGACCGTGAAAGACGCCGGCCTGAAGGGTCGCGGCGGTGCAGGCTTCCCCACGGGCGTGAAGTGGGGCCTGATGCCCAAAGACGAATCCATCAACATCCGCTACCTGCTGTGCAACGCGGATGAAATGGAGCCGAACACCTGGAAAGACCGCATGCTGATGGAGCAGCTGCCCCATCTGCTGATCGAAGGCATGCTGATCAGTGCTCGCGCGCTGAAAACCTACCGTGGCTACATCTTCCTGCGTGGCGAATACACAACCGCCGCCAAGCACCTCAACCGTGCCGTGGAAGAAGCCAAGGCTGCAGGCCTTCTGGGCAAGAACATCCTGGGTTCGGGTTTTGATTTCGAGCTGTTCGTCCACACCGGTGCCGGGCGTTACATCTGCGGTGAAGAAACCGCACTGATCAACTCCCTCGAAGGCCGCCGCGCCAACCCGCGCTCCAAGCCGCCCTTCCCTGCCGCCGTGGGCGTGTGGGGCAAGCCGACTTGCGTGAACAACGTTGAAACCCTGTGCAACGTGCCGGCGATCATCGGCGACGGCGTGGACTGGTACAAATCGTTGGCTCGCGCGGGCAGTGAAGACATGGGCACCAAGCTCATGGGCTTCTCCGGCAAGGTCAAGAACCCGGGCCTGTGGGAATTGCCGTTCGGCGTCACCGGTCGCGAGTTGTTCGAAGACTACGCCGGTGGCATGCGCGACGGCTTCAAGCTCAAAGCCTGGCAGCCGGGCGGCGCCGGTACCGGTTTCCTGTTGCCGGAACACCTGGACGCACAAATGTACGCCGGCGGCATCGCCAAAGTGGGCACCCGCATGGGTACCGGCCTGGCCATGGCGGTGGACGACAGCGTCAACATGGTGTCCCTGCTGCGCAACATGGAAGAGTTCTTCTCCCGTGAGTCGTGCGGCTTCTGCACCCCGTGCCGTGACGGTTTGCCGTGGAGCGTCAAGCTGCTGCGCGCAATCGAGAACGGTGAAGGGCAAGCCGGCGACATCGAGACCCTGCTGGGTCTGGTCGGTTTCCTCGGCCCGGGCAAGACCTTCTGTGCTCACGCACCGGGCGCCGTGGAGCCGTTGGGCAGCGCAATCAAATATTTCCGCCATGAGTTCGAAGCCGGCATCGCGCCTGTCAGCGCCGTCGTCCCGCCTCTGGCACGGCCGATCGTAATCGGCGCGTAAACGCTTAAAAAGGCGAAGGGCCCGTGCCCGCAGCTTTTCGTGTGATGACGCCTTGAACGGCTGTGTTGATTCACGCGAATAACAAGATTCCATTAGCCACGCCCGCTGACACCGGGCCAACGAAGAACTTTGAACCATGGCCACTATCCACGTAGACGGCAAAGAGCTCGAAGTCGACGGGGCAGACAACCTGTTACAGGCATGTCTGTCGCTAGGCCTCGATATTCCGTATTTCTGCTGGCACCCCGCCCTAGGCAGCGTTGGCGCTTGCCGCCAGTGCGCGGTCAAGCAGTACACCGACGCCAACGATACCCGTGGTCGGATCGTCATGTCCTGCATGACGCCCGCCACCGACGGCAGCTGGATCTCCATCGAAGACGAAGAAGCGAAAGTGTTTCGCGCCAGCGTCGTCGAATGGCTGATGACCAACCACCCTCACGACTGCCCGGTCTGTGAGGAAGGCGGTCACTGCCACCTGCAAGACATGACGGTGATGACCGGCCACAACGAGCGCCGTTACCGCTTCACCAAGCGTACCCACCAGAACCAGCAACTGGGCCCGTTCATTTCCCACGAAATGAACCGCTGCATCGCTTGCTACCGCTGCGTGCGCTTCTATAAGGATTACGCCGGCGGCACCGACCTCGGCGTATTCGGCGCCCACGACAACGTGTACTTCGGTCGCGTTGAAGACGGCACCCTGGAAAGCGAGTTCTCCGGTAACCTCACCGAGGTCTGCCCGACCGGTGTGTTCACCGACAAGACTCACTCCGAGCGCTACAACCGCAAGTGGGACATGCAGTTCTCGCCGAGCATCTGCCATGGTTGCTCCAGCGGTTGCAACATCTCCCCGGGCGAGCGCTACGGTGAACTGCGTCGCATCGAAAACCGCTTCAACGGTTCGGTCAACCAGTACTTCCTGTGCGACCGTGGCCGTTTCGGCTATGGCTACGTCAACCGCGAAGACCGCCCGCGTCAGCCTTTGCTGGCCAATGGCGCCAAGCTGAGCCTCGACGAAGCGCTGGATAAAGCCGCTGACCTGCTGCGCGGTCGCAACATCGTCGGTATCGGTTCGCCCCGTGCCAGCCTCGAGAGCAACTACGCGTTGCGCGAACTGGTCGGCGCCGAGCACTTCTACTCCGGTATCGAAGCCGCCGAGCTGGAACGCATTCGCCTGGTCATGCAGGTGCTTAAAGACAGCCCGCTGCCGATCCCGAACATGCGCGACATCGAAGACCACGATGCGATCTTCGTCCTCGGTGAAGACCTGACCCAGACCGCTGCCCGTATGGCACTGTCCCTGCGTCAGTCAGTCAAGGGCAAGGCTGAAGACATGGCCGACGCCATGCGCGTCCAGCCCTGGCTCGACGCCGCCGTGAAGAACATCGGCCAGCACGCGCTGAACCCGCTGTTCATCGCCAGCCTGGCTGAAACCAAGCTCGACGATATCGCCGAAGAGTGCGTCCACGCCGCTCCAGACGATCTGGCGCGCATCGGTTTCGCCGTGGCTCATGCCCTCGACGCCAGCGCTCCAGCAGTTGAAGGCCTCGACACCGAAGCCCTCGAACTGGCCCAACGCATTGCCGACGCCCTGCTTGCGGCCAAGCGTCCACTGATCATCGCCGGCACCTCCCTGGGTTCCAAGGCACTGATCCAAGCTGCTGCCAACATCGCCAAAGCGCTGAAGCTGCGCGAAAAGAACGGTTCCATCAGCCTGATCGTGCCAGAGGCCAACAGCCTCGGCCTGGCCATGCTGGGTGGCAACTCGGTCGACGACGCGCTGCAGGCCGTGATCGATGGCCAGGCCGACGCACTGGTCGTGCTGGAAAACGATCTGTACACCCGTACCGACAAGGCGCTGGTTGATGCTGCCCTGAACGCGGCGAAAGTGCTGATCGTCGCCGACCACCAGAAGACCGCCACCAGCGATCGTGCGCACCTGGTGCTGCCCGCTGCCAGCTTTGCTGAAGGCGACGGCACCCTGGTCAGCCAGGAAGGCCGCGCCCAGCGCTTCTTCCAGGTGTTCGATCCGAAGTACATGGACGCGAGCATCCTGGTCCACGAAGGCTGGCGCTGGCTGCATGCCCTGCGTGCCACCCTGCTGAACCAGCCGATCGACTGGACCCTGCTGGACCACGTTACCGCTGCCGTTGCTGCAAGCACGCCGCAACTGAACCGTATCGTCGATGCCGCACCGTCCGCCGCGTTCCGCATCAAGGGCATGAAACTGGCCCGTGAACCGCTGCGTTACTCGGGTCGGACCGCCATGCGCGCCGACATCAGCGTGCACGAACCGCGTACGCCGCAAGACAACGACACCGCGTTCAACTTCTCGATGGAAGGTTATTCGGGCTCGGTCGAACCGCGTCAGCAAGTACCATTCGCCTGGTCGCCGGGCTGGAACTCGCCGCAAGCCTGGAACAAGTTCCAGGACGAAGTCGGTGGTCACATCCGCGCTGGCGACCCGGGCACCCGCCTGATCGAAAGCGCCGGTGATGCGCTGAACTGGTTCGCGGCTGTACCGCGTGCATTCAACCCGGCTCCGGGTACCTGGCAGGTCGTGCCGTTCTTCCACCTGTTCGGCAGCGAAGAAAACTCTTCCAAGGCCGCGCCGGTTCAAGAGCGTATTCCGGCTGCTTATGTCGCTTTGGCCAAATCCGAAGCCGATCGCCTGGGTGTCAACGAGGGCGCCTTGCTCAGCTTGAACGTAGCCGGCCAGACCCTGCGTCTGCCACTGCGAATCAACGAAGAACTGGGTGCCGGTCTGGTTGCATTGCCAGCAGGTATAGCCGGGATCCCTCCGGCGATCTTCGGCAAATCCGTTGACGGTCTGCAGGAGGCAGCTCAATGACCTGGTTCACGCCTGAAGTGATTGACGTGATCATCGCGGTCCTCAAGGCCATCGTGATTCTGCTCGCCGTGGTGGTGTGCGGCGCGCTGCTGAGCTGGGTCGAGCGTCGTTTGCTCGCCCTCTGGCAGGACCGTTATGGTCCGAACCGCGTCGGCCCGTTCGGCGCGTTCCAGATCGCGGCCGACATGATCAAGATGTTCTTCAAGGAAGACTGGACTCCGCCGTTCGCCGACAAGATGATCTTCACCCTGGCACCGGTCGTGGCCATGAGCGCCCTGCTGATTGCCTTCGCGATCATCCCGATCACCCCGACCTGGGGCGTGGCGGACATCAACATCGGCATCCTGTTCTTCTTCGCCATGGCTGGCCTGTCGGTTTACGCGGTGTTGTTCGCCGGCTGGTCGAGTAACAACAAGTTCGCCCTGCTGGGCAGCTTGCGGGCCTCGGCGCAGACCGTGTCGTACGAAGTGTTCATGGGCCTGTCGCTAATGGGCATCGTGATCCAGGTCGGCTCGTTCAACATGCGCGACATCGTCGAATATCAAGCGCAGAACCTGTGGTTCATCATTCCGCAGATCTTCGGTTTCCTGACCTTCTTCATCGCCGGCGTCGCCGTGACTCACCGTCACCCGTTCGACCAGCCCGAAGCGGAGCAGGAACTGGCCGACGGTTACCACATTGAATACGCCGGCATGAAATGGGGCATGTTCTTCGTTGGCGAGTACATCGGCATCGTGTTGATTTCGGCGCTGCTGGTGACCTTGTTCTTCGGTGGCTGGCATGGCCCGTTCGGCATTCTGCCGCAGATCCCGTTCATCTGGTTTGCGCTGAAAACCGCGTTCTTCATCATGATCTTCATCCTGCTGCGCGCCTCGATTCCGCGCCCACGGTATGACCAAGTGATGGATTTCAGCTGGAAGTTCTGCCTGCCGCTGACCCTCGTCAACATGCTGGTGACCGCTGCGATCGTGTTGCTCAACACGCCCGCCGTCGCGGCTCAGTGAGGATAGAGAATCATGAAGTACATAATTGACATCGTGCATGGCTTCTTCACCCAGCTTCGCAGCCTGGTGATGATCTTCGGCCATGCCTTCCGCAAGCGTGACACGCTGCAGTACCCGGAAGAGCAGGTGTACCTGCCGCCGCGCTACCGTGGCCGTATCGTCCTGACTCGTGACCCAGATGGCGAAGAGCGTTGCGTAGCCTGCAACCTGTGCGCCGTGGCGTGCCCGGTCGGTTGCATCTCGCTGCAGAAAGCTGAAACCGATGACGGTCGCTGGTACCCGGAGTTCTTCCGCATCAACTTCTCGCGCTGCATTTTCTGCGGCCTCTGCGAGGAAGCCTGCCCGACCACCGCGATCCAGCTGACACCGGATTTCGAGATGGCCGAGTTCAAACGTCAGGACCTGGTTTACGAGAAAGAAGATCTGCTGATCTCCGGCCCCGGCAAAAACCCTGATTACAACTTCTATCGTGTTGCAGGTATGGCCATTGCCGGTAAGCCCAAGGGCGCCGCGCAAAATGAAGCCGAACCGATCAACGTGAAGAGCTTGCTGCCTTAAGGAAGAAAGATGGAATTCGCTTTCTATTTCGCATCGGGTATCGCTGTGGTGTCCACGCTTCGCGTGATCACTCACACCAACCCCGTGCACGCCCTGCTCTACCTGATCATTTCGCTGATCGCCGTGGCCATGACGTTCTTCGCCCTCGGCGCACCGTTTGCCGGTGTCCTGGAAGTGATTGCCTACGCTGGCGCCATCATGGTGCTGTTCGTGTTCGTGGTGATGATGCTGAACCTGGGCCCGGCCTCGGTTCAGCAGGAGCGCGTCTGGCTCAAGCCTGGCATCTGGCTCGGCCCGACCATCCTCGGCGCCCTGCTGCTGGCTGAACTGCTGTATGTGCTGTTCGCCCATCAGAGCGGCCAGGCCATCGGCCACACCACCGTAGACGCCAAGGCCGTGGGCATCAGCCTGTTCGGTCCTTACCTGCTGGTGGTTGAACTCGCCTCGATGCTGCTGCTCGCTGCAGCCGTCACGGCGTTCCACTTGGGCCGTAACGAAGCCAAGGAGCAATGACGATGCCTGCTATCCCTTTGGAGCATGGTCTGGCGGTCGCCGGCATCCTGTTCTGCCTCGGTCTGGTCGGCCTGATGGTCCGCCGCAACATACTCTTCGTGCTGATGAGCCTGGAGGTCATGATGAATGCCTCCGCGTTGGCGTTCATCGTCGCCGGTAGCCGCTGGGGCCAGCCGGATGGACAGATCATGTTCATCCTGGTGATCAGCCTGGCAGCCGCCGAGGCCAGTATTGGCCTGGCGATTCTGTTGCAGCTGTATCGCCGCTTCCACACTCTCGATATCGACGCTGCCAGCGAGATGCGCGGATGAATCTTCTCTATCTGACTTTCGTATTCCCTCTCATCGGTTTCCTGCTGCTGTCGTTCTCCCGGGGACGCTTTTCGGAAAACCTTTCGGCGCTGATCGGCGTCGGCTCCATCGGCCTGTCTGCCATCGTCACGGCCTACGTGATCTGGCAATTCAACGTCGCCCCGCCGGAAGGCGGCCACTACACCCAGGTGTTGTGGCAGTGGATGGCGGTTGAAGGCTTCACGCCGAACTTCGCCCTGTACCTGGATGGCCTGTCCGTAACCATGCTCGGCGTGGTAGTGGGCGTCGGTTTCCTGATTCACCTGTTCGCCTCCTGGTACATGCGCGGTGAAGACGGTTACTCGCGCTTCTTCGCCTACACCAACCTGTTTATCGCCAGCATGCTGTTCCTGATCCTGGGCGATAACCTGTTGTTCCTGTACTTCGGCTGGGAAGGCGTGGGCCTGTGCTCGTACCTGTTGATCGGTTTCTACTACAGCAACCGCAACAACGGAAACGCGGCACTCAAGGCCTTTATCGTGACCCGCATCGGCGACGTGTTCATGGCCATCGGCCTGTTCATCCTGTTCGTGCAACTGGGCACTCTCAATGTCCAGGAGCTGCTGGTACTGGCACCGCAGAAGTTCCAGGTCGGTGATTTCTGGATCGTCCTGGCGACCCTGATGCTGCTGGGTGGCGCCGTGGGTAAATCCGCGCAACTGCCACTGCAAACCTGGCTGGCGGACGCGATGGCCGGTCCGACTCCGGTTTCGGCACTGATCCACGCCGCGACCATGGTCACCGCCGGTGTCTACCTGATTGCCCGTACCCACGGCCTGTTTGCACTGGCCCCGGACATCCTGCAACTGGTCGGCATCGTCGGCGGTGTGACCCTGGTGCTGGCCGGTTTTGCTGCACTGGTGCAGACCGACATCAAACGTATCCTCGCCTACTCGACCATGAGCCAGATCGGCTACATGTTCCTGGCGTTGGGCGTTGGTGCCTGGGATGGTGCGATCTTCCACCTGATGACCCACGCCTTCTTCAAGGCGCTGCTGTTCCTCGCTTCCGGTGCGGTGATCGTTGCCTGCCACCACGAGCAGAACATCTTCAAGATGGGCGGCCTGTGGAAAAAACTGCCACTGGCCTACGCCAGCTTCATCGTCGGCGGCGCGGCCTTGTCGGCCCTGCCACTGGTGACCGCAGGCTTCTACTCCAAGGACGAAATCCTCTGGGAAGCGTTTGCCAGCGGCAACCACGGTCTGCTGTATGCAGGTCTGGTCGGCGCGTTCATGACCTCGCTGTACACCTTCCGCCTGATCTTCATCGCGTTCCACGGTGAAGCGAAGACTGAAGCCCACGCCGGTCATGGCATCGCCCACTGGCTGCCCCTGTCGGTGTTGATCGTATTGTCCACCGCCATCGGCGCGATGATCGTTCCGCCACTGCACGGTGTGTTGCCGCAAAGCGTCGGCCATGCCGGCGGCGAAGCCAAGCACAGTCTGGAAATCGCCTCGGGCGCCATCGCCCTGGCCGGTATCCTGCTGGCCGCGCTGCTGTTCCTCGGCAAGCGTCGTTTCGTTACTGCAATCGCCAACAGCGGCATTGGCCGCTTCCTTTCGGCCTGGTGGTTCGCTGCCTGGGGCTTCGACTGGATCTACGACAAACTGTTCGTCAAGCCATACCTGGCGATCAGCCACGTGCTGCGCAAAGACCCGCTGGACCAGACCATCGGCCTGATCCCGCGTATGGCCAAGGGCGGTCACACAGCCTTGAGCCGTACCGAAACCGGTCAACTGCGTTGGTACGCGGCCTCGATGGCAGCCGGCTCCGTGCTGGTCATCGGCGCCATTGTGCTGGTAGCGGTCTGAATATGAACCTTGCGAACTTGCGAAAGGAATTGAGCCCGTCATGATTCTGCCTTGGCTAATCCTGATCCCCTTCATCGGCGGCCTGCTGTGCTGGATGGCTGAGCGCTTCGGCGCTACCCTCCCGCGCTGGATTGCGCTGATCACCATGTCCCTGTTGCTCGCTCTTGGCCTCTGGCTGTGGGCAACCGGCAACTATTCATTTGCCCCGGCGCCTGGCGCCGATCCAACCTGGGCGCTTGAGTTCAAGCACACCTGGATCCAGCGTTTCGGCATCAGCGTGCACCTTGCCCTCGACGGCCTGTCGCTGTTGATGATCCTGCTGACCGGCCTGCTGGGTATCCTCTCGGTACTGTGCTCGTGGAAAGAGATCCAGCGACACGTTGGCTTCTTCCACCTGAACCTGATGTGGATCCTGGGCGGTGTCGTCGGCGTGTTCCTCGCCCTCGACCTGTTCATGTTCTTCTTCTTCTGGGAAATGATGCTGGTGCCGATGTACTTCCTCATCGCGCTCTGGGGTCACAGTTCTTCGGACGGCAAGAAAACCCGGATCTACGCGGCGACCAAATTCTTCATCTTCACCCAGGCTTCCGGCCTGATCATGTTGGTGGCGATCCTCGGTCTGGTACTGGTCAACTTCAACAACACCGGCGTGATCACGTTCAACTACGCCGACCTGTTGAAAACCAAGATGTCGCTCACTACCGAGTACATCCTGATGCTGGGCTTCTTCATTGCCTTCGCGGTGAAGCTGCCAGTCGTGCCGTTCCACTCCTGGTTGCCTGATGCTCACGCCCAGGCGCCAACCGCAGGTTCGGTCGACCTGGCCGGTATCCTGTTGAAAACGGCCGCCTACGGCCTGCTGCGTTTCGCCTTGCCGCTGTTCCCGAATGCCTCGGCCGAGTTCGCGCCGATCGCCATGACCCTGGGTCTGATCGGGATTTTCTACGGCGCATTCCTGGCGTTCGCGCAAACCGACATCAAGCGTCTGATTGCCTTCTCGTCCGTTTCCCACATGGGCTTCGTGCTGATCGGCATCTATTCCGGCAGCCAGCTCGCGCTGCAGGGCGCAGTGATGCAGATGCTGGCGCACGGTGTCTCGGCAGCCGCGCTCTTTATCCTCAGCGGCCAGTTGTATGAGCGCACCCATACCCGCGACATGCGCCAGATGGGTGGCCTGTGGTCGAAGATCGCCTACCTGCCCGCCATCAGCCTGTTCTTTGCTGCCGCGTCCCTGGGCTTGCCGGGTACGGGTAACTTTGTGGGCGAGTTCCTGATCCTGCTCGGCACGTTCGCCAGCGCTCCATGGATCACATCGATTGCCACGACCGGCCTGGTGTTCGGTTCGGTGTACTCGCTGATCATGATTCACCGTGCCTACTTCGGCCCGTCCAAATCGGACGCGGTGCTGCATGGCATGGATGCTCGCGAACTGATCATGGTGCTGGGCCTTGCGGTACTGCTGATTTACCTCGGCGTATACCCGCAACCGTTCCTCGATACCTCTGCCGCCACGATGCATGGCGTGCAGCAATGGCTCAGTACCGCCTTCACTCAACTCGCTTCGGCCCGGTAAGAGCGCTATGGAATTCACGACTCAACACTTTATCGCGCTGGCGCCGCTGTTGATCACCACCATCACGATCATCGTGGTGATGCTGGCGATTGCCTGGCGCCGTAACCACTCGCAGACCTTCCTGATTTCCGTGGCAGGTCTGAACCTGGCGCTGCTGTCGATCCTGCCAGCCCTGAAAGTTGCGCCTCTGGCCGTGACCCCGTTGCTGCAGATTGATAGCTTCGCCTGCCTGTACATGGCGCTGATCCTGGTCGCCACCCTCGCTTGTGTAACCCTCGCCCACGCCTACCTCGGCGATGGGGGTTCGGGTTACCCGGGCAACCGTGAAGAACTTTACCTGCTGATCCTGATGTCCGCCCTGGGCGGCCTGGTGCTGGTCAGCGCGCAGCACTTGGCCGGCTTGTTCATCGGTCTGGAACTGCTGTCGGTGCCGGTCTACGGTCTGGTGGCGTATGCCTTCTTCAACAAGCGTTCGCTGGAAGCCGGCATCAAATACATGGTGCTGTCGGCCGCCGGTTCCGCATTCCTGTTGTTCGGCATGGCCCTGCTGTATGCCGATTCCGGCAGCCTGAGCTTCGTCGGTATTGGCCAGGCCCTCGCGGCCACCGGCCTGCCGAGCTCGCTGGCACAACTGGGCCTGGGCATGATGCTGGTCGGTCTGGCATTCAAGCTGTCGCTGGTACCGTTCCACCTCTGGACCCCGGACGTTTACGAAGGTGCTCCGGCACCGGTGGCCGCGTTCCTGGCCACCGCGTCGAAAGTCGCTGTGTTCGCCGTGATGGTGCGTCTGTTCCAGATCTCCCCAGCCGCAAGCAGCGGTGTGCTGAGTGACGTGCTGACCATTATCGCCATCGCGTCGATTTTGTTCGGTAACCTGCTGGCCCTGACCCAGAGCAATCTCAAGCGTCTGCTGGGTTACTCGTCCATCGCGCACTTCGGTTACCTGCTGATCGCCCTGGTGGCGAGCAAGGGCCTGGCCGTGGAAGCCATCGGCGTGTACCTGGTCACCTACGTCATCACCAGCCTCGGCGCCTTCGGCGTGATCACGCTGATGTCCTCGCCGTACAACGGCCGTGACGCCGATGCCCTGTACGAATACCGCGGCCTGTTCTGGCGCCGTCCGTACCTGACTGCGGTACTGACCGTGATGATGCTGTCCCTAGCGGGTATCCCGCTGACTGCGGGCTTCATCGGCAAGTTCTACATCATCGCCACCGGCGTCGAGTCGCATCAATGGTGGCTGGTCGGTTCCCTGGTACTGGGCAGCGCCATCGGCGTCTTCTACTACCTGCGCGTGATGGTCACCCTGTACCTGATCGAGCCGAACCTGCGTCGCCACGATGCGCAACTGCACTGGGAACAACGTGCAGGCGGCGTGATGCTGCTGGCCATCGCTGTGGTCGCCTTCTTCCTCGGCGTGTACCCACAGCCGTTGCTGACCCTGGTTCAGCAGGCGGTATTGGCGGGTTGATCGCTTGGCGGTAATCGGGAGAAAACAAAACGGCACCTTCGGGTGCCGTTTTTGCTTTTGGCGCGCTGAGATTTCAGGCTCCGGACGCCAGCCCGGCTCTTTACCGCCGGTGGCCGCAGAATGCCTGACGCGCTGAAACCTGTGGGAGCGGGCTTGCCCGCGAAGGCGTCAGGTCAGTCGAAAACTGCGGTGCCTGACGCTCTGTCATCGCGGGCAAGCCCGCTCCCACAGTGGATCTCCGGTGAACACAAAATTTGTGAACGCCTGCGGTTAATTGTAGGAGCGAGCCTGCTCGCGAAAGCGTCAGGTCAGTCGAAACCTGTGGTGCCTGACACTCTGTCATCGCGGGCAAGCCCGCTCCCACAGTGGATCTCCGGTGAACACAAAATGTGTGAACGCCTGCGGTTAATTGTGGGAGCGGGCTTGCCCGCGATTGCGGTCGTACAGGCACAATCGGCATAGGGGGCGGCCTTCATAGGCCGCTCCCCTGCCACACCACCCGGCATGCGGGTCCGCACCGGGCGGTTCGAGAGATTGAGGTTATGAGAGTCGCACCAGACCCAGTCTGTCGAACCACGCCACATTCAACACTCGATTGAGCTCAAAGCGGCTGTTACGCCACCAGCTATGAGAGTTGGCCGCCACTTTCCGAGCCGTTTGGCTGCTGGCTCCCAACCCCCGCAGTTCGCGGTAAATCGTCGGACCACGCCTCCATTGTTTAAGCTGGATCGCTCGCAATCGGTGTCGCATCCACTCGTCCAGCTCTCGCCAGATTTTCGGCGTTTGTGACAACCCGAAGTAAGTTTTCCAGCCCATAAGATAAGGGCGTAGGTTCTCGACAACTTGTCGCAGACTGCGACCGCCTGAGCGACGGGTGAGTTCGCGTATCCGTTGTTTGAACTGCTTGCGCGCCTTGACCGCCACTGCTCTTTTGACTCCTTGTGGAGAAGCCCAGAAGGCGTATCCCAGAAACTTGCGGCCAAACGCGCTCGCCACCGCACTCTTGCTCTCGTTGACGCTCAAGTGCAGCCTTTCATACAGACGCTTCAGCAAGTCCATCACCCGTTGCCCCGCCTTATGACTGCGGACATACACATTCGCATCGTCGGCATAGCGCACGAAGCAATGACCTCGACGTTCAAGCTCCCGATCCACTTCGTCCAGCAGCACATTCGCCAGCAACGGCGACAGCGGACCGCCTTGCGGCGCCCCGCAGCGGCTTTTCTCGACCACGTCATTGATCAGCGTTCCCGCATCCAGATAAGCCCGGATCAAGCGAACAACCGCCCGGTCCGCAATCCGCTTGCCTAGACGATCAATCAAAATGTCGTGATCGACCCGGTCAAAGAACTTCTCCAGATCAACATTCGCATCAACATGGCCTATAACGCTTTCTCTCGTTCGGCCCTTCGTCAAAAAAAAGACTACTACGGCCTCTGCTGACTTCTCGCTCCGGCTTACGCCGTCGCCCTTTCAGGCACGAGGCGAGATCTCCCCAGGTAAGAACGCAATCCTTCCCCGCACAACCGCCGGATTTACGTTGCCGCCCTTTGACCACAAGAGCTTTGCGATTTATTGCCCGCTCGCCCTGGTCGGCATCGCCTTATATCCGGTTCTTGTCCATCGGCTCACGGTTTCGATTCACGCTTCCTCCCCACACTCGGTCACCCTCATGCAGTTGCGCTTCACTTCGTTCGCTGTGGTCAGCTCACGGCGGGACTTTCACCCACAAGATTGCGCCCATGCTGGGCGCACAATAAAAACGGCACCTTCCGGTGCCGTTCGCCATTCGCCATTCGCGGTCAGCTTTTACTTACGCGCATCCGCCCAGGATTTCAGCAGTTCGTTGTAGTTCACGGTTTCACCTTTTGGCTTCTCGTTCGCCAGTTTCGGCTTCGGAGCACCGGGCTGGTCGAACCAGTATTGCGCATCCCGTTCCGGGTTCATCTTCGGCCCGCATACCGGCTGTGCCTTGGAGCGTTCCAGGCGGGTCATGATCGCGTCCTGATCCTTGGCCAGGCCATCGAGTGCCTGTTGCGGGGTTTTCTCGCCGCTGGCGGCTTCGGCGATGTGGCTCCACCACAGTTGTGCCAGGCGCGGATAGTCGGGCACGTTGGTCCCGGTCGGGGTCCATTGCACACGGGCCGGGCTGCGATAGAACTCCACCAGGCCGCCGAGTTTAGGCGCGAGGTCGGTCATGGCTTGCGAGTTGATGTCCGACTCGCGAATAGGCGTCAGGCCGACGATGGTTTTCTTCAGCGAAACGGTTTTCGAGGTCACGAACTGCGCGTACAGCCAGGCCGCCAGTTTTTGTTTTTCAGGCGTCGACTTCATGAACGTCCAGGACCCCACGTCCTGATAACCAAGCTTCATGCCCTCTTCCCAATAAGGCCCACGTGGCGACGGTGCCATGCGCCATTTCGGCGTGCCGTCGGCGTTCACCACCGGCAAGCCCGGTTTGGTCATGTCGGCGGTAAAGGCGGTGTACCAGAAGATTTGTTGGGCGATGTTGCCCTGGGACGGCACCGGGCCGGATTCGGAGAACGTCATGCCTGCGGCTTCCGGTGGAGCGTAGGCCTTCATCCAGTCGACGTACTTCTGCGTCGCATAAACCGCTGCCGGGCCATTGGTATCACCGCCACGGGTTACGCTGGAGCCGACCGGATGGCAGTCCTCGACGCGGATGCCCCACTCGTCCACCGGCAAGCCATTGGGGATACCCTTGTCACCGCCACCGGCCATGGAAAACCAGGCATCGGTGAATCGCCAGCCTAGCGACGGGTCTTTCTTGCCGTAGTCCATGTGCCCGTAGATACGCTTGCCGTCGATTTCCTTGACGTCCTCGCTGAAGAACTTGGCAATGTCTTCATAAGCCGACCAGTTCACCGGCACACCCAATTCGTAGCCGTACTTTTCCTTAAACTTGGCCTTCAGGTCCGGACGTTCAAACCAGTCGGCGCGGAACCAGTAGAGGTTGGCGAACTGCTGGTCCGGCAGTTGATAGATCTTGCCGTCCGGCGCGGTAGTGAATGAGATGCCGATGAAATCCTTGATGTCCAGCGTCGGCGAGGTGAAGTTCTTGCCTTCGTTGGCCATCAGGTCGGTGATTGATTCAGTCTTGCCGTAGCGGAAATGCGTACCGATCAAATCCGAGTCGTTGACCCAACCGTCATAGATGCTCTTGTCTGACTGCATCACGGTTTGCAGCTTCTCCACCACATCGCCTTCCTGCAGCAGGTCGTGGGTCAGCTTGATCCCGGTGATCTCGGTAAAGGCCTTGGCCAACACCTTGGACTCGTATTCGTGGGTGGTCAGGGTTTCCGAGACCACTTTGATGTTCATCCCGCGAAAGGGCTCGGCAGCCTTGATAAACCACTTCAGCTCTTCGAGCTGCTGCTCTGGCGTCAGCGTGGACGGCTTGAACTCGCTGCCAATCCATTTCTTGGCGGCGTCTTCATAGGCATCGGCCCAGGCCGCAGCGCTCAACCCGCTGAGTGCCAGCATGGCTGCCAATGAAACGCTATGTCGCAGCTTATTGTTTTTGTCGAACATAGAGACCTCCTGTTTGAGTTTTGGAGCAACTTTGCCGAGCGATGTCGACTAGCCCCAGCGCATCACAGCCAACAGCCACACCAGGGACAACGCGGACGCTACCCAGATGCTCCAGTCGGTGGCGCCAATCACCAGCAAATGCAGGTAGGCGCTACCGAGAAGACCGATAAACAGCCGATCGCCACGGGTGGTGGCAATCGGTAAAAAACCCCGGCGAAGGACGCTCGGAGAACGCAGCTCCCACGTCGTCATGCCCACCAGGATCAGGCCAATGACGATGAAAAACACCGCGGTGGGGACAGTCCAGCTCATCCATTCCATCATCAGCTCCTCATACCCGGCCCAGGGCAAAACCCTTGGCCACGTGGTTGCGCACAAACCAGATCACCAGCATGCCGGGCAAGATGGTCAGTACCCCTGCCGCCGCCAGCACACCCCAGTCGATACCGGACGCCGAGACCGTGCGAGTCATCACCGCCGCGATCGGCTTGGCGTTCACCGAAGTGAGGGTGCGCGCCAGCAGCAATTCGACCCAGGAAAACATGAAGCAGAAAAATGCCGTGACACCGATCCCGGAGCCGATCAGCGGGATGAAGATCTTCACGAAGAACTTGGGGAAACTGTAGCCGTCGATGTAGGCCGTTTCGTCGATTTCCTTGGGCACCCCGGACATGAAGCCTTCGAGGATCCACACGGCCAGCGGCACGTTGAACAGGCAGTGCGCCAGGGCCACGGCGATGTGCGTATCGAACAGACCGATCGAGGAGTACAGCTGAAAAAACGGCAACAGGAACACGGCCGGGGGCGCCATGCGGTTGGTCAGCAGCCAGAAGAACAGGTGCTTGTCGCCCAGGAAGCGATAACGCGAGAACGCATAGGCGGCCGGCAACGCCACGCTCAGGGAAATCACCGTGTTCAGGCTCACGTAATACAGCGAGTTGAGGTAGCCGGTGTACCAGGCTGGATCAGTGAAGATGACCTTGTAGTTGGCCAAGGTAAAGTCCTGCGGAAACAGGGTCAGGCCGCTGAGGATTTCGGTGTTGCTCTTGAAGGACATGTTCAGCAGCCAGTAGATCGGCACCAGCAGGAACAGGATGTAGATCAGCAACGGGATCAGCTTTCTTTTGCTCATGGCAGACCTCAGCGGTTGGCGTCAGAGTGAGTCATGGCGGTGTAGAACAGCCAGGACACCAACAGGATGATCAGGAAGTACACCAGCGAGAAAGCCGCAGCCGGGCCAAGGTCGAACTGGCCGATCGCCATCTGGGTCAGGGTCTGGCTGAGGAAGGTGGTGGCGTTGCCCGGGCCGCCGCCGGTCAGCACGAACGGCTCGGTGTAGATCATGAAGCTGTCCATGAAGCGCAGCATTACCGCGATCAGCAGTACGCTTTTCAGCTTGGGCAGCTGGATATGGCGGAACACTGCCCAGGCCGAGGCCCGATCGATCCGTGCCGCCTGGTAGTACACGTCCGGGATCGCCCGCAGGCCGGAAAAGCACAGCAGCGCCACCAGCGAAGTCCAGTGCCAGACGTCCATCACCAGCACCGTGACCCAGGCGTCCATGGTGTTCGCCGCATAGTTGTAGCTGATGCCCATGGCATTGAGGCTCGAACCCAGCAGGCCGATGTCGGCTCTGCCGAAGATCTGCCAGATGGTGCCCACCACGTTCCACGGGATCAACAGCGGTATCGCCAGAATGATCAGCACCAGCGACGACCAGCGGCCCTTGGTCGGCATTGTCAGCGCGATCGCAATGCCCAGGGGGATCTCGATCAGCAGCACACAGCCGGAGTAAATGAACTGGCGCAGCAACGAGTCATGCAGCCGCGGGTCAAGCAGCACCTGCTTGTACCAGTCGGCGCCGACGAAGTACCGACTGGATTGATCGAAGATGTCCTGCACCGAATAGTTGACCACGGTCATCATCGGGATCACTGCGCTGAATGCCACCAGCAGGAACACCGGCAACACCAGCCACCAGGCCTTGTTGTTCTGCACCTTGTTCATGGCTGCGTCTCCAGCAGGTAATCATCGGCATAGACCATCAACCACTGGGCCGGGAAACTGATGTAGGCAGTGCCTTGCGGCACCGGCTTGTCTTCGGCCAGGCGTACTTTCAGCGGGGCGCCATCGAGGTTCAAGGTCATGATCTTGTAGGTACCGAGGTCTTCGACGTGTACGACTTTTGCCTGCATCGCGTCATCGAATGGCTCGTCCCACACATGGACGAACTCCGGACGAATGCCAACCTTCAGGGTCTGCCATTCGGATTCAGCGATACGCTGCTGTTGCGCTTCGGACAACGGCAAGTGGGTCGAAGCAAACCCGACGCCCCCAGGCTGGGGCTGCACGTCGATCAGGTTCATCCCGGGGCTGCCGATGAAATAGCCCACGAAAGTATGGCTCGGCCGTTCGAACAGCTCCCGCGGAGTACCGAACTGCACGATCTGGCCGCCGTACATCACGGCGATCTTGTCGGCAAAGGTCGAGGCCTCCAGCTGATCGTGGGTGACGTAGACCATGGTGATGTTGAACTGCTCGTGGATCTGCTTGAGCTTGCGCCGCAACTTCCACTTCAAGTGCGGATCGATCACGGTCAGCGGCTCATCGAACAGGATCGCGGAGACGTCATCGCGGACCAGCCCGCGGCCCATGGAGACTTTCTGTTTTTCGTCAGCGGTCAGGTTGCGCGCCTTCTTGCCCAGCAGCGCCTGCAGGTCGAGGACCTCGGCAATCTCCTGGACCTTGCTGTGGATTTTCGCTTCGGCCATGCCCTGGTTGCGCAATGGAAAGGCCAGGTTGTCGAACACCGTCATGGTGTCGTAGACCACCGGGAACTGGAACACCTGGGCTATGTTGCGCTTCTCCGGAGTCAGGTCGTTGACGACTTTGCTGTCAAACAGCACCTGGCCCTGGGACGGGCTGAGCAGGCCGGAAATGATGTTGAGCAAGGTCGACTTGCCGCAGCCCGAAGGGCCGAGCAAGGCGTAGGCGCCCCCCTGCTCCCAGATGTGATCCATCTCGCGGATCGCGTAGTCCTCCGGACCGCTCGGCGTGCGCGTATAGCTGTGGGCGAGGTTCTGCAAGCGGATCTCGGCCATCAGGCAGCCCTCGCGATACGGCGCCCGGGTGCCTGGACCAAGCGGCCCTGGGCATCGAACACAAACAGTTTGTGGGTCGGGATATAGATGCGAATCGGCGCGTCGACGTCGTATTCGTGAACCCCGGGCAAGTGCAGCACCAGCAGGAAATGTTCGTTGCGCACGTGCAGGAAGGTTTCCGATCCGCTGATTTCCGCCACCTCGACCGTTACTGCCAGCTCCAGGTCATCGTCGTTGCTCGGCACCAGGGAAATATGACTGGGCCGCACGCCAAAGCGGTATTCACCCTCACCGACCGGTCGCAGGTCGACGTTCAGCGGGAAGTGCACGAAATTGGCGAAGCTGACTTCATTGCCGGCAATGCGCCCGGGCATCAGGTTGATCGGCGGCTCGGAGAACAGTTCTGCCGCCAGCACACTCTGCGGCTGGTGATAGACCTCGGACGACTTGCCACTCTGGATCACCCGTCCTTCGTGAAGAATGGTCGTGGTGCCGCCCAACGCCAATGCTTCATTGGGTTCGGTGGTGGCGTAGATCGCGATGGTGTGCCGGGCCTTGAACAGCTCGCGCATTTCCTGGCGCAGCTCTTCGCGCAACTTGTAGTCGAGGTTGACCAACGGTTCGTCGAACAGGATCAGTTCGGCATCCTTGACCAGGGCACGAGCCATGGCAGTGCGCTGTTGCTGGCCACCAGACAGTTCGAGCGGATGGCGCTGGAGGAACTTCTCGATGCGCAGCATCTTCGCCGTTTCCTGAACCTTGCTCTCGATCAGGTCCCTGGACACCCCTGCCTGGCGCAAAGGCGAGGCGATATTCTCGAACACGGTCATGGTCGGGTAGTTGATGAACTGCTGATACACCATCGAGACGTTACGCAGACGCACCGGGCGTTGGGTGACGTCGACGCCGTTCATCAGGATGCGCCCGCTGTCGGGCTTGTCCAGGCCGGCCATCAGGCGCATCAGGCTAGTTTTGCCGGACAGCGTGCGACCGAGCAGAACGTTGAAAGAACCGGCTTCAAAATTCAGGCACGCATCGTCGATCCAGGTCTGGCCTTCGACGGTGCGGCTGACGTGCTCCAGGGTTAACGACATGGCTCGGCCTTTTTATTATTGGAGTCAAGCGACACAGGCTGTAGAGCGAGTTTCATGCCAGGAAATGCAAGTCGTTGAACCACTGGGAAAAACGCCAAACTGGCGAGCAGCCGCGGTTCAATGCTGAACAGAAATGAACAACCGCCAATGAACAATTGAACAGATGGTCGGTTGACAATGAACAATAGTGAACAACACTCTATGCACCGTTCACGGTCCCTGTAGGAGCTGCCGAAGGCTGCGATCTTTTGATCTTGATTGTGAGTCTTCAAATGAGCTGGAAGATCAAAAGATCGCAGCCTTCGGCAGCTCCTACGGGGATAGCGTTGACCTAAAACAACAATAAAAGTCAGCTCAGAGATCGCCTGCCATGGCCGTACCTGCCTCGCCGCTCTCCCATGACGCCATCATTCAGGACTCCTGGTCCCGTTGCCGCGCGTTTGGCCTGGACCATCAAAGCGCCCCGGCCTTCGATCAGCTGCCGGCCGCTGACATAGCGCAACTGCTGGAGAGCCAGCATTCACTGGTACAGACCACCCATCAGGAGGTCCTGCCCTACTACGAGAACATCCTCAGTAACTCCAACTGCCTGATCATGCTCGCCGACAATCAGGGCCAGGTGCTGACATCTTGGGGGACCCAGCGATTCATCGAGCCGACACTGACCCGAGGCTTCAGCGCCGGGGCCAGCTGGATGGAGCGCTGCAGCGGAACCAACGCGATCGGCACCGCGCTGGCCTGTGAGCAGGCGGTGCATATCGAACACGATGAACATTTCCTCAAGGCCAACCGCTTCATGACCGGCTCCGCCGCGCCGATTTTCGATGCCGAGCGCAAAGTGATCGCCGTGCTGGATGTGTCAAGCGACAGCTACCTGCCGCCGTCACACACGCTGGGCATGGTCAAGATGATGAGTCAGACCGTGGAGAACCGGCTGATTCTCAACCTGTTCCACGGCCAACACTTCCAACTGACCTTCAACACCGGTTTGAACAACCTCGACAGCCAGTGGGCCGGCTTGCTGATTTTTGATGAGAGCGGCCAGGTGCTGTCGGCCAATCGACGGGCGGACAATCTGCTCGGCATCAGTCTGTCGCGAGTGAGCGTCGAGAGTCTGTTCAAGGTCTCATTGCTGGAACTATTGAATCAGCCGGATGATCTGCCCTTCGCGCTGCAGACCTCGGGACGCAATCGCTTCCAGTGCCTGTTGAAACGGCCCAAGCAAGTGCCGGTCAAGGCTCGAGTGTTCGTCGAGCAACCAGCAGTACCATCGGCTGGGATCAGTCTCAATACCTTGCACTTTGGCGACAGCCGGGTGGAAAAAGCCGTGCGCCAGGCCGAGCGGTTGCTGGAGAAGGACATTCCGCTGCTCATCCACGGTGAGACCGGTGTGGGCAAGGAAGTTTTCGTCAAGGCTCTGCACCAGGCCAGCTCGCGCAGCAAACAGGCGTTTATCGCGGTGAACTGTGCAGCGATCCCCGCCGAGTTGGTGGAGTCTGAACTGTTCGGCTACGAAAAAGGCGCGTTCACTGGCGCCAACCAGAAAGGCAGCATCGGGCTGATTCGCAAGGCCGACAAAGGCACCCTGTTCCTCGATGAAATCGGCGACATGCCGCTGCCGACTCAAGCACGTCTGTTGCGGGTGTTACAGGAGCGTTGCGTGCAACCGGTGGGCAGCAGTGAATTGTTTCCGGTGGATATTCGAATTATTTCGGCGACCAATCGATCCCTGCGCGAACAGGTTCAATTGGGCCGGTTTCGCGAAGATTTGTATTACCGCATCGGCGGGTTGACCCTGGAGTTGCCGCCGTTAAGGGAACGCAGTGACAAGCAGGAGCTGTTCAAACGATTGTGGGAACAGCATCGCGAACCGTCGCAGTGGGCGGGTTTGAGTCGTGAGGTGCTGGAGTTGTTTGCTCGCCACCCGTGGCCGGGGAATTTGCGCCAGGTCAGCAGCGTGATGCAGGTGGCGCTGGCCATGGCCGAGGAGCAACCGGTGCGCCCGGAGCATTTGCCCGATGATTTTTTTGTCGATATGCAGATGGAGCCGGTGGATGGACCGGAGCCGCTGGCAGTGGATCTGGATGATGCCGAGGATTTAAATCGGCAGTTGCAGGCAGTGGGCGGGAATATTTCGCACCTGGCCCGGCGGTTGGGGGTTAGTCGTAATACGCTTTACAAGCGGTTACGTCAGGCCGAGTGATGAATCAATTCACGATGGGCGTAGCAAACTCATTGCCTTAGCTGAGTTGAATCACCTCTTGCAGTGCTGCGTCCATTTGTCCAGCCTGGACATTGCCAATTATTGAAAGATCGGCTCGGCATACGTCGCTGACGCGGCTTGAAGGGTGCGCAGGCCAAGCAGCACGATGACCACCATTATTAGCCCTGCGGCAATGGCTACACCGAACCCTGCTCGTGCACCATAAGTATCGATGATCAAGCCCGATAGTACTCCACCGAGCGCTACGCCTATGCTGATACCCGTTGTCATCCATGTCAGTCCTTCGGTGATCCTAGACGGCGGAACAATGATAGTACCGAGGTTCATGACGACGACCATAGTGGGCGCAAATGACATACCTGCCACAAACAGCATCCCCGAAAGGATGTAGACGTCCGGTGAGAAAATGGGCAACACGGCTGTGACTGCTGTTATCAGAACTCCGATAAAGAACTGCTTTTCAATCGGTAAGGAAATCCTTATCGCGCCGAACGTCAGGCCCGCAATCATTGAACCGAGCGCATAGGCTGCCAGGGTGAAACTGGCGGACGCTGGCCAGCCTTGAGCGTTGGCGAAGGCAACAACCGCAACGTCGATTGATCCGCCAATCACACCCATGGCCAAGAGCGCCAGCACGATGGTACGAACGCCGGGGATAAGCAGGATCGAGCTAGCGTTCCTTTTAACGCCAACGACCACCTTCGGTTCTGTCTGCCGTTGCATAAGAAAAGCCGTCACGCCGACAACCAGCAACAAGACGGCTACAAGCGGCCCGGCTTCGGCGAAAAAGCTGACGCTCAAACCAATGGCGAGTGGTGGGCCGATGATAAAGGCGAGTTCAGTTAGAACCGTGTCCAAAGAGAAGGCCGTGCGTAATTGCGGCTTGCCGCGGAAAAGTTGCGTCCAGCGTGCTCTTATCATCGAGGGCATGCTCGGCATCGTGCCCGCCAATCCCGCAAGAATAAAAAGCAGTGGGGCCGGAGCCCTCAGAGAGACAGCAATGATTAGCGCCAGCAACATGCCAATGCTGAAGGCCGTCACAAACGGCAGAACCCGACTCTGGCCCCGTTGATCAACGAGTTTTGATACGTGCGGGCCGATTAGCGCATTCGCCAAGGTAAAAGTACCGGCAACCGAGCCCGCCAGCCAATAAAGACCCGTCTGCTGCACCAACATGGTAATGACGCCGATGCCGATCATTGCCTGGGGCAGACGGGCAATGGAACTCGCGATCACTAACCCCATGACGCCCGGGGTGGTGAGAAGTTCGCGATAAGGATTAGCCATGATTTGTCCTTTCTGAATTTAACACTGATAAGTAGCCCACAGTATTTGACGCAACTAATGGGAAGGTATCGGTGACCGGATGTTGTTATTCAGCTGAGCACTTGGCCCTCAAAGATAAGCGCCGTTGACCCCGGACCGCGCGCAACCTGCTCTTCGAAGAAATTGTGGATGCACACATGATCGGGATACTCAGAAGTAATCAGGTCTTGCACATTAACCTCCCAGAAGCGAAAACGGCATTTCTAAAGTTAATTGCACCTGAATCGCGGACAAGTGCTAGCTCAAGAAATATCATCCATTGGATCACACACTTCTCTTACTTAACCACGCCTGTCTTTACTAAAAAACCAAAAAGGAAACTTCCTACTCGCTCTTCGGAAAAACCTCACAAAAAAACTAACGAACTTATTGCCAGTTCGAAACGCCGAAACGACACACAAAGTCAACCACTGAAGACTAACCGCTGCACACGTTGAACAACGCCAACACTTCTTACCACTAAAATGCGTTTACCCCTCGACCACACGCACCCAAAAAACAAAAACCCGCACAAGGCGGGTTTTGTTTTCAACGACGATCGCTATCAGTCAGCCAAACGCCAGGTAGTCCCGCCCTTGCCATCTTCCAGCACCACGCCCATGGCGGTGAGCTGGTCGCGGATGCGGTCCGATTCGGCCCAGTCTTTACCAGCCCTAGCGGCCAGACGCGCAGCAATCAGCGCATCGACTTCAGCCGCATCAACCCGCCCTTCAGCGCCAGCCTGCAGGAAGTCATCGGCCTCAAGCTGCAACACACCCAGCACACTGGCCAGTTCCTTCAGGCGCGCCGCCAGACCCGCCGCCGCGTCGATATCTGTATCCCGCAAGCGGTTGATCTCGCGGACCATCTCGAACAGCACCGCACAGGCTTCCGGTGTTCCGAAGTCGTCGTTCATCACCTGGGTGAAACGCTCGACAAAGGCTTCGCCGCCGGCCGGAGCAACACTCGGCAGGCCTTTCAAGGCGTGATAGAAACGCTCGAGTGCGCCCTTGGCGTCCTTGAGGTTGTCTTCGGAGTAGTTGATCGCGCTGCGATAGTGGCTCGATACCAGCAGGTAACGCACCACTTCCGGGTGGTACTTTTCCAGCACGTCGCGAATGGTGAAGAAGTTGTTCAAGGACTTGGACATCTTCTCGCCATTGATGCGAATCATGCCGCAATGCATCCACGCGTTAGCGTAGGTCTTGCCGGTGGCCGCTTCGCTCTGGGCGATTTCGTTTTCATGGTGCGGGAACTCGAGGTCACTGCCGCCGCCATGGATATCGAAGGTCTCACCCAGGCAGCAGGTGGACATCACCGAGCACTCGATGTGCCAGCCCGGACGACCGTCGCCCCAAGGCGATGGCCAGCTTGGCTCGCCCGGCTTGGTGGCCTTCCACAGTACGAAGTCCAGCGGGTCCTGTTTCGACTCGTCGACTTCGATACGGGCGCCGATGCGCAGGTCTTCGATCTTCTTGCGCGACAGCTTGCCGTAACCCATGAACTTGGCCACGCGGTAGTACACGTCGCCATTGCCCGGTGCGTAAGCGTAACCCTTGTCGATCAGGGTCTGGATCATGCTCAGCATGCCCGGAATGTGATCCGTGGCACGCGGCTCCATGTCCGGCTTGAGGATGTTGAGGCGCGCCTCGTCCTCGTGCATGGCGGTGATCATGCGCTCGGTCAACGCGTCGAACGGCTCGCCGTTCTCCCGCGCCCGGTTGATGATCTTGTCTTCGATATCGGTGATGTTGCGCACGTAGGTCAGGTTGTAACCGCTGAACCGCAACCAGCGGGTCACCAGGTCGAACGCGACCATGCTGCGGCCGTGGCCAATGTGGCAGTAGTCATACACGGTCATCCCGCAGACGTACATGCGCACATTGTTGCCATCCAGCGGCTTGAAGACTTCTTTGCTCTTGGTGAGCGTGTTGTAGATCGATAGCACTTTAGTTGTTTCCTTGAATCACTGGCCCCACGAATCACGCAAGGTCACGGTGCGGTTGAATACCGGATGACCTGGTTTCGAGTCCTTGATATCCGCGCAGAAGTAACCTTCGCGCTCGAACTGGAAACGGTCTTCCGGCTGTGCGTTGCCCAGCGAAGGCTCGGCACGACAACCGGTGAGAACTTGCAGCGATTGAGGGTTGATGTTGTCCAGGAAACTGGCGCTGTCTTCGGCCTTCTCAGGATTCGGCGAGCGGAACAGGCGATCGTACAGACGCACTTCGCACTCGACGCTGGCCGCGGCCGGCACCCAGTGCACCACGCCTTTGACCTTGCGGCCTTCAGGGTTCTTGCCCAGGGTTTCGGGGTCGTAGGAGCAACGCAGTTCGACGATGTTGCCGTCGGCGTCCTTGATCGCTTCGTCGGCACGAATGACGTAGCTGCCGCGCAGGCGTACTTCGCCGTTGGGTTCCAGGCGCTTGTAGCCTTTTGGCGGCTCTTCCATGAAGTCTTCACGGTCGATGTAGATTTCCCGAGCGAATGGCAGGACGCGCACGCCCATGTCTTCCTTCGGGTGGCACGGCAGTTCGAGGTTCTCGACCTGGCCTTCCGGGTAGTTGGTGATGACCACTTTTAATGGACGCAGGACGCACATGGCGCGCGGTGCGCTGTGGTCGAGGTCATCACGAATGCTGAATTCCAGCATGCCGAAGTCGACCACGCCATCGGAACGGTTGGTGCCGACCATGTCGCAGAAGTTGCGGATCGATTTGGGCGTGTAGCCACGGCGGCGAAAGCCCGACAGCGTGGACATGCGCGGATCGTCCCAGCCATGCACGTGCTTCTCGTCCACCAGTTGCTTGAGCTTGCGCTTGCTGGTGATCGTGTAGTTCAGGTTCAGGCGGCTGAACTCGTACTGGCGCGGGTGGGCCGGTACCGGCAGGTGCTCGAGGAACCACTCGTACAGCGGACGGTGGCTTTCGAATTCCAGGGTGCAGATCGAGTGGGTGATGCCTTCGATGGCGTCCGACTGACCGTGGGTGAAGTCGTAGTTGGGGTAGATGCACCACTTGTCACCGGTCTGGTGGTGGTGGGCGTGACGGATGCGATACATGATCGGGTCGCGCAGGTTCATGTTCGGCGAGGCCATGTCGATCTTGGCCCGCAGTACCCGCGCGCCGTCCTGGAACTCACCGGCTTTCATGCGCGCGAACCAGTCGAGGTTCTCTTCCACGGAGCGATCACGAAACGGGCTGTTCTTGCCCGGCTCGGTCAGGGTGCCGCGGTATTCCTTGGCCTGCTCGGGGCTCAAGTCATCGACGTAGGCCTTGCCGGCCTTGATCAGCTCGACTGCCCAGTCGTGCAACTGGTCGAAGTATTGCGAGGCGTAGCGCACTTCGCCGGACCATTCAAAGCCCAGCCACTTGATGTCGCTTTCGATCGCGTCGATGTATTCCTGGTCTTCCTTGGCCGGGTTGGTGTCGTCGAAGCGCAGGTGCGTGACGCCGCCGAATTCCTGGGCCAGGCCGAAGTTCACACAGATCGACTTGGCGTGACCGATGTGCAGGTAGCCGTTGGGCTCGGGCGGGAAACGGGTGACGATCTGCGTGTGCTTACCCGAGTCCAGGTCCGCCTGGATGATCGGGCGCAGGAAATTGGCCGGCACGGCTGGGCCGGTCTTGGAATTCGAGGTAGGTTCGACAGTGGGCTTGCTCATAGGATCCTTGAACGTACAAGTGCGCGGCCGCAGACGGGGCCTGACAAATCAAAGCCGCTATCATAGCCGATGCCGTCAAGCTGCTGACAGAGCAGGCCCGAAAACGGCTGCATTTAATCGCCTGCAAATGAAAAACAGCCTCGAAATTCGCGTCTGTCGCGCTAAACTGCGTTTCTTGGCCCAATACAGGCTGAACCGGTTGCAGGCTCCAATGCCCAAAACCACGAATTCATTGAAAACGCTTTATCTCATGAAGCTTTAATTCATCAAGAGTACCGATCATGACCCAAGTCAAACTGACCACCAACCATGGCGACATCGTCCTGGAACTGAACGCTGAAAAGGCACCGCTGACCGTTGCCAACTTCATCGAATACGTCAAGGCAGGCCACTACGAAAACACCGTGTTCCACCGCGTCATTGGTAACTTCATGATCCAGGGCGGCGGTTTCGAGCCAGGCATGAAAGAAAAGAAAGACAAGCGCCCAAGCATCCAGAACGAAGCCGACAACGGCCTGCCGAACGTCAAGTACAGCGTAGCCATGGCCCGCACCATGGAGCCGCATTCGGCTTCCGCGCAGTTCTTCATCAACGTGGCCGACAACAGCTTCCTCAACCACAGCGCCAAGACCACCCAGGGCTGGGGCTACGCCGTGTTCGCCAAAGTGGTGGCCGGTGAAGAAGTAGTCGACAAGATCAAAGGTGTTTCCACCACCATGAAGTCCGGCCACCAGGACGTTCCCGCAGAAGACGTGATCATCGAGAAAGCCGAGATCATTGAGTGATACTGCTGATTTCAGACTTACATCTGGAAGAGGAGCGCCCGGACATTACCCGGGCGTTTCTGGATTTGCTCACCGGGCGCGCCCGCTCGGCGAGTGCGTTGTACATCCTCGGCGACTTTTTCGAAGCGTGGATTGGCGACGATGCCATGACCGCCTTCCAGCGTTCCATCTGCCAGGCCCTGCGCGATCTCAGCGACAGCGGCACGGCCATTTTTCTGATGCACGGTAATCGCGACTTCATGCTCGGCCAGGCCTTCTGCAAACAGGCCGGCTGCACGCTGTTGAAAGACCCGAGCATCGTGCAACTCGCAGGCGAACCGGTGCTATTGATGCACGGTGACAGCCTGTGCACCCGCGACGAAGCCTATATGAAGCTGCGTCGCTACCTGCGCAATCCCGTCACCCTGTTCATCCTGCGCCACCTGCCCTTGGGCACGCGGCACAAGCTGGCGCGCAAACTGCGCAGCGAAAGCCGGGCCCAGACCCGAATGAAGGCCAATGACATTGTCGATGTGACCCCCGAGGAAGTGCCGCGGGTGATGCAGCAATACGGGGTGAAAACCCTGATCCACGGCCACACTCACCGCCCAGCCATTCACAAATTGCAGATTGGCGAGCAGGCGGCCAGGCGCATTGTGCTGGGGGACTGGGATCGCCAGGGGTGGGCGTTGCAGGTCGATGAGAACGGGTTTGCGTTGGCCCCGTTTGATTTTACAGCCTCTTAAGTTCAAAAGATCGCAGCCTGCGGCAGCTCCTGCAGGGTCATGTGTACACCTGTAGATACTCTGTTACCGGTCAAGCTTTCAGCAGGTGTTTTTCGCTGAAAAGCTTGGCCGTGTCGAAATCTTCTCCTGCGCGTATGCACGCCCACAAGCCTGTCAGGTATTTGCGCATAACCGC